>DAOUGY010000210.1:0-2805 GCA_034428975.1 Anaerolineaceae bacterium
GGAAATGGGCCCGGTGGTGACCCTGCGCGATATGAAGCAGACTTTCCCGTATGACGAGGTGTATGTGCGCGTCTCGGTCACCGGTGAGCAGTTGCGCGGCATTTTCAGCCACATCATGCGCGCCGAAAACCGCAACGGCGAGGGGGAATGTTATCAGGTCAGCCACGGGGTGCGGGCGGTGTATGACGAGCGCGCGCGCCGGCTGGTCTCACTGGAGCTGAACGGCAAACTGGTGCAGCCCGACGGCGTGTATACGATTGCCATGACCGATTATCACTTTTCCAGCTCACAGAAAAATTTGGGCATTTCCAACGAAGCACTCACGGCCCTGGGGCCGCAGCGCGTGACCGCCACCTCGATGCACAGCGTGGCGGAAGAATACCTGCGTGGTCACCAAAACCTGTCCAGCGCGGTGGAAGGGCGGCTGGTGTACCTGCCGTTGAAGTGAAGGGTCGCAGACTGAATATCAGCGTCCGCCGGTCTCCATCCGGCGGACTTTTTTTGTGCAGATTGAACGTTATACATACATTGGGATAACATTGGACAAAGATGCGGCGAATCGCTACAATAACCCTATACTAAAACAGTATACAAAAACAACCTTACAATACTTATCGGTTCAACAAGAGGAGTAGAGACATGAAAGCGCATCTGAAGTTCGCTGGTTTGCTGGTACTGTTCGCGGTGGTGTTGAGCGCCTGCGCGCCCGCCGCCACGCCGACCCCCGCCCCCACGGCGGTTGCCACCCAGGCGCCGACCCCCACCGAAGAACCCAAGCCGCAAACGATTGTGGATATTGCTGTGGCGGATGGCAATTTCAAGACCCTGGTCGCGGCTCTGACTGCCGCCGGGTTGGATAAGACCCTGGCAGAAGCCGGTCCCTTTACCGTCTTTGCGCCCACCGACGAAGCCTTTGCGAAGCTGCCCGCGGGCACGGTGGAAGAATTGCTGAAGCCGGAAAACAAAGACAAGCTGGTTCAGATTTTGACCTACCATGTGGTGGCCGGTAAAGTGCTGGCGGCGGATGTGACCCAACTGACCTCGGCGGAGACGGTTTCCGGGCTGCCAGTCTCGATTGCGACCGACATGGGCAAGGTGATGATCAATGGGGCTACCGTGACCGCCACCGACATTCAGGCGTCCAACGGCGTGATCCATGTGATTGACAGCGTGCTGCTGCCCAAAGACATCGTTGACACCGCTCTGGCCGACGGGCGCTTCACCACCCTGGCCGCTGCGCTGACGGCTGCCGATCTGGTGGACACTCTCAAAGGCCCCGGACCCTTCACGGTCTTCGCCCCCACCGACGAAGCCTTCGCCAAACTGCCCGCGGGTACGCTGGATACGCTCTTGCTGCCCGAGAACAAACAGGCCCTCACCGATATTTTGACCTACCATGTGGCTGCGGCGGCTCTGCCGGCCGAAGAAGTGACGAAGCAGGTCCTGATTGACACGGTCAACGGCATCCCGCTGCAGGTCAAAGTGGATGGTGGCAAGGTCTTCATCAATGGTGCTGAAGTGGTGATCGCGGATGTGCGCGCCAGCAATGGTGTGATCCATGTGGTTGACAGCGTGATCCTGCCGCCCAAAGATATTGTCGACACCGCCGTGGCTGACGGACGCTTCACCACCCTGGTCGCTGCGCTGACGGCTGCCGATCTGGTGGACACTCTCAAGGGCCCCGGACCCTTCACGGTCTTTGCGCCCACCGACGAGGCTTTCGCCAAGCTGCCCGCGGGCACGCTGGATACGCTCTTGCTGCCCGAGAACAAACAGGCGCTCACCGACATTTTGACCTACCACGTGGCTGCGGCGTCTCTGCCGGCTGAAGAAGTGACGAAGCAGGTCCTGATTGACACAGTCAACGGCATCCCGCTGCAGGTCAAAGTGGATGGTGGCAAGGTCTTCATCAATGGCGCTGAAGTGGTGATCGCGGATGTGCGCGCCAGCAATGGTGTGATCCATGTGATTGACAGCGTGATCCTGCCGCCCAAAGACATTGTCGACACCGCCGTGGCTGACGGACGCTTCACCACCCTGGCCGCTGCGCTGACGGCTGCCGATCTGGTGGACCCTCTCAAGGGCCCTGGACCCTTCACGGTCTTCGCCCCCACCGACGAAGCTTTTGCCAAGCTGCCCGCCGGAACGATTGAAGCGTTCCTGGCTGACAAAGAACAACTGACTGCCATCCTGACCTACCACGTGGTGGCCCCCGGGCGTGTGATGGCCGCGGATGTGGTCAACTTGTCCGGCGCCGACACGGTCAACGGCAAGCCGGTGACGATTAAGGTGCAGGATGGCAAGGTGTACATCAATGAGGCCCAGGTGATCATCACCGATATCCTCACCTCCAACGGTGTCATTCACGTGATCGACAGCGTGCTCCTGCCGCCGCAGTAACCCTCCGATCCACATATCCCAGAGGTCGCCGGATTGCCGGCGGCCTCTGTTTTGTTTTAACGATGATTTTGGAATGAAAAATCCACCGGCGCAAATGATGTGTTGCTGGAGGAAGGCGCGGTCATGGCCGGTGAAACGCGTGCAACCAGGAATGTTGATGAAACCATCGCCGCCTCACAATCATCGATAGGTTTGGATATGGACCGTTTTCGATGCAGAAAAACCGCCCAATCTTCCCTATAATGAATTCATCACCCGCTGTACACTGGAAAGGTTGTGGCATGAGTGAATCCAACGCGCGGTTCCGCATCCTCATCACTGCCTGGGCGACGGTGCTCGCCGTCGGGCTGACCAAAATCATCCTGCAGGAAATTTTCCATATCCCGGTTTCCGAAACCCTCCATT
>DAOUGY010000211.1:0-2800 GCA_034428975.1 Anaerolineaceae bacterium
GGCATTGGGATTGACCAGAGCCACCTCGCATACTCCGTCTTCCAACTGGCGCAGGGTCACATTGCAGGGTAGCAGCAGGCCCACTTCCGGCGCGGCGGTCAATGCCTGGTGCGCCAGGGGCGGGTTGCATGCGCCCAGGATTTTATAAGCCGGGAAATCCACCCCCAGCTTTTTCCTCATCGTTTCTTTTACATCTATTTCGGTCAGCACGCCAAAGCCTTCCTCTTTGAGGGCGGCAACTGTCAGGCTGTAGGCCCTTTCGAAATCGGTCGCCAGGCGCACCGTATCACCAATGGCATAGGGGGTAAGGTTTTCCATTCCAGCATCCTTTCTGCTTTTTGCGAAGTGACCTTCGCATCCATCCGGTTCAATCTTATGGATTGGATGCGTTGCGGGTCGGAAAGTTGCGCGGCCTGGGAACTTGCCCGGGTGTTAAAACAAGGGCCGCCCGGCAACGCCGGACAGCCCTGAGAATCCATGGAGTGTTGCCGGTTTGGCGCTAGCCGGACGTTTTGAGCTGGTCGATGTAATCCTTGATCTGCGGCACGCCTTCCAGTTTTTCGTAGAAGAAGTTGTTGACCAGGTTGATGACCTCGTCCCGCGCGGCTTCGGCCTGCGGCGAGAGGGCATGCGCGCTGCGTTCACGCGAGAGGATGGTGCGCAGGCGCAGCAACATGCGCACAATTTCCGTCTCTTTCTCGCCTTCCAGCACGTCCACCACGGTGACGACCAACTGATCGGTTTGGCTCAGCAGCGTCTCGAGCGGGATGGTGCCACCGGGGCTGAAGGTATCGTCGATGGTGCGGATCAGCGACCAGACCTGGTAGAGCACGGTGGCGGGCTCGTCGAACAGCTCACGCAGGTAGGCGGCCTCTTCGTAACGCCCGGTGAGGCGGAAGATGTTGTACATACGCTTGGCGGCTTTGCCGTAGTTGGGCGCGCTGGTGACGTACTTGCGCACTTCTTTTTCGAGGCTGTGGACATAATCGTCCAGGGCGTTGCTGTCGACATGCTTGGCCAGCTTGGTGAAGATCGGAATGGATTCCGATTCCAAATATACTTCCTGGAAATAAGGGTCGAGATAGCCGTCGAGGGGCGTGATGCTGCCGTCGGGGGCTTCCCAGGTCACGTCCAGCATGTTGCTGGCATTGACCAGTTGGTTTTCCAGCGGGTCGGCCACCACCCAATCGAGCTTGCACCAGCCCGGTTCGCCCGAAGCCTGCTCCCAGGTGATGGGCGCGGGTGTGCCGTTGGGCAGGGTGGCGTTGATCAGCCCGGCAGCGATGTCTTCGGGGCGCCAGGCGATGGGTGAGCCGGCCTTGCGCAGGCCGCCCTGCGGGATGTTGACCGTCTGCGGGTAAGAGCCGAACTTGACTTCGATGAGCTGGTAGGTGGGGCCTTTGACGGTGCTGAGGGCTTTATCGCGCATGATTTCCGCCAGTACGGCGCAGGCTTCCTCGCGGGTGGGGGCGATGATGTTGACGCGTTCGAAGAAGTCGGCGTCGCCGGGGAAGGTTTGAATGCGCGATTGCGCGGCCGAACCGGAGAGCGCCAGGGCGGTTTCCACTTGACCGGGGCGGTCGCCAAATTCGACAATCTTGCCGATTTTGCGGAAGTAGGCCAGGCGTTGGGGGGAGAAATCGAGCAGGGTGATGCGGTGGCCGAAAATGCCTTCGCGTTCATCCACCACCACGTCGTCGTCGCGCGAGGCGGCGATGGCGGTCATCCACTGCGTGGCTTCGGCTTCATCCAGTTCCACCCCCAGGCGGCGGGCGGATTCGACGATGCGGCTGATTTCGTGCCCGGCATCGAGATGGGCTGAGTCCATGTGAGCCTCCTTTATTTCATCAACAAATAAGCCTGGCGAATTTCAGTGCTCGCTGATTTCCGCCAGGAGGTTCTCAAAGATGACGGCCTGATCGATGGCGTCCTGCAATGCGTTGTGCGTCAGGATTTTGTCGTGGTTGTAGAGCTTGTGCAGATACTTGCCGGATGTCTGACCCCAGGGTTTACGCGAAGCGCCCATGTAAAACGCTTTGATATCCAGCGCGCTGTGCCCGAAAGGATTTTCGCCCAGATAGCGCATGAAATAATCGTGGACGAACATCCAATCAAAGGGAGCGTTGAACGCCACAAACACCGGCGATTGCCCGGCGGGAACGACGCTGCCAATCCAGGCGGCAAAGCTCAACAGCGCGGCGCGCGGCGGCAGTCCCTCGCGGGCCAGCGTTTGCAGATCCAGGTGATGCACGTTCATAGCCTGCGGGTCGGTGCGTTCGGCATCGGGCTGCAATTCGACATAAAACGTGCGGCGCGGATGGCGCAGAGTGCAGGCGCCGATGGACAGCAGTGCATACTGGCTGGGGATGGGCCCGGCGGTTTCCACATCCACGCAAACATAGCTGTCCAGCTCATCGTTGATTGATTCCATGGATTGATTATAGCGGAAAACGGTCCGCCCCTGCGCGCTCGGCGAAAATCGGTATAATAATTCCATGCACCTCAATTATGGCTACAATCCGCCGGATGAATTCACCCAGTTGTTGGAGAACTGGCGTCAGTTTATCAATTCGCGTGAAGTGCCCGGCAGCGTGGTGCCGTATATTGGGGCTTCGTGGCTGCGCTGTCAGCCGTTCCTCAACCCCACCGATCTGGTCATGCCGACCTGCTTCAGCGCCGATCATTTGCAGGCGGCGCGGGCCTCGTCCGCCGACCTGGTGGCGCTCAGCCTGCCGGTGATGGAAGACATTTACCAGTTCATCGAAGGCTCGCACTCGGCGCTGCTGCTGGCCAACAGCGC
>DAOUGY010000212.1:0-2971 GCA_034428975.1 Anaerolineaceae bacterium
GATCGACAGCTTTTCTTTGCCTTTCAAATAGGTCTCCAGCAAATCGCCCAACGGCCCGGACCACTTTTCGGGCACGCCGTTCATTATGCCCAGCACGGTACCGACCAACCCGGCATTACAGTCCACGTCCAGGCCGGCGTGCGCCAGCAGGCTGAATGAACGCGTCATGTCGCCGCCGCCGTACCACAGCGCCAGGATGTCGGCTGCCATGTTCGGATAAGCGTGGATCCAGTTGTACTGCTCAAAGCGTTCGTCCAACACCTGCCAGGCCTCATTCGGATTGCTGTAGGCCCGTACCGTTTCCAGGCAACCAGCCACCACGGCGGCATACTCGCTGCGCTGCGGCAGGTAGGCAGCCGCTTCTGCGAGCAGCGCGCGCGGGTCGCTGCGAACATAAGCCAGCGAACTAAGCACTGCGGCGTACATCTCGCCGTAAACGCCGTTGGCGGCGTGCGATACCACCCCGTCGATGTGCGCCAGGCGCGACGCCTCCATCGGCCAGCCCGGCGCCAGCATGCCGCAAATCATGCCGCGCATCTGTGCGCCGATCCAATCGGAATAGGGGTTGCGCCAGGTCCCCGACTCGGGCGGCAGGATGCCGTCGTTAAGGTTGTGCAGCGCCACCCACTCGGCCGACCAGCCAAACGGAATCTGCCTGACCCATTCCAATCCCAGGTCGCGCGAGGTAACTGCACGGCCTTTTTGTTCGAACACATCCAGCAGCACCAGTTCATAAACCACGTCATCGTTGACCGTTTCCGGGGGTGTGACGTAGCCGTCAATTTTGCCGTAGACCTGCTGGATACGCGCGGTGTGATAGCCCTCAAGCGCTGTGCCAAACGAGCCGCCCGCCAGTTGGCCCAGCCAGCCCGCCAGGGTGCGTTCCTCCAAATCCTCCAGCGCGCGCGGATCGCGGCCGGGGGCCGATGCAGCCATGGCGGCCTTCACATCCTCCCAAACCGCCGGGTGTTCGTATCTCCAGTAAGGCGAGCTCTCATCCCGTGGCGCAGAGTGAATGGCAGCCAGCAATTCGGCGGTCAACACCCGCAGTCCGTCGCGGTCTTTGGTTTTGGCCAGCCGAATGCCTTCCGCCAGCAGCGCCTCGGCAGCCCGCATATCATGGCCGCGGTTGTGCATCGACTGCACCATCTCGACGTATGGAATCTCCGGCGCGCCGGAACCAGGCACGCGTGCATTCCAAAACAGGGCGATCAGGTCGTCACCAGTGGGGAAAACGGTGTTGCTATCGTACCACTGGCTGGCATGCACCCGCCGGTCGAGCGGTACGGCGCCCAGGCGCAGCTCGCGGTCAATCTGCCAGGCTTTTTTCATGCCCTGCGCTTCCTTTCCTTGACCGAATAGAAGTACAACGCGATCAATGTCGCGATATAGGGCACCATCGAGGTGAACTGCGAAGGCACTTGGTAGTCCTGCAACAGCAGCCCCAGGCCGTCCGAGAAGCCGAACACCAGCGAGATGACCGCGATGCCGGTCGGATTGCCGCTGACCAGAATGATGGCCGCCAGCGAAATCCAACCGCGCCCGGCAGACATATTCTCGGCAAAAAGGGTCACGTAGCCCAGCGAGATGAAGGCCCCGGCCAACCCGCACAGCACTGCGCACAGCAGCAGCGACAAGGTGCGCATACGCGCAGTAGCAACACCGGACGAATCGAGGCAGGCGGCGTTATAACCGGCGGCGCGCAAACGTAAACCGAAGCGCGTTCGGAAAATCAGGAAAGCCGTGATGAACACCGCAATGACGGCTACGTAGACCATCAGGTTCTGCCCGGAAAGCACCTCGCCCAGCAGCGGAATTTTCTCAATGAAGGGAATGTGAATCCGCGGCATCGGGACAATGTCCGGGTTGGAAAAAACGCCCTTTACCTTGAAGGTCTGGCGCATCAGGTAGGTGGTGGCGCCGACCGCAAACAGGTTGAGTGCGATTCCCGTGACGAACTCGTCGGTGTGCAGCACCACCGCGAACAGGATGAAGATGAGTGCCAGCACCAGCGCAAAGACGATCGCCAGCAGGATGCCCATGGCCCACGAATGAAAGAAATAGGAGCCGACCACCGCGCCAAAGGCACCCGCCAGCATCATGCCTTCCATGGCAATGTTGAAGATGCCGGCGTAGAAGGTGAAAGCTCCGCCGAGCGCGGCCAGCAAAATAGGCGTCGCGCCGGCGATCATGCCGTTGATCAAACCCACCAGGATTCTCATGCTGCACGCTCCCTGGCCCGCCGTTTAGCCGCCTGCCGGTCAAGGATCACGTTCAGCGCCTCCCGGCTGGCCACGATCACCAGCACCAGCACAGCCTGCAGCACCTGGCTGATCTCGCTGGGTACCGCTGTAATCAGTTCCATGCCCAGCGCGCCGGTCTGAATGGCGCTGAAGAAAAAGCCGTACAGCAGCGTGGCGATCAGACCGTTGTTGGCCACGATGGCGATCATCACGCCGTCCCAGGCATAATTAGCGCCCAACCCTTTCAGGAAGCGGTGCGGCCCTGCCATCACCAGCAGCCCGCCAGCCAAGCCGGCCAGCGCGCCGGTAAACAGCATGACCGAGACGAAGTTGCGGTCGATATTGCAGCCGCCCAGCCGGGCAAACAGCGAATTCTGCCCGGAGAGGCGCCATTCATACCCCGCCTTCCAGCGGTTGAAGATGAACCAGGAAACCCCCACCGCCGCCAGCATGAATAGAATGGTGGTGTTGAAGTTGCCAAATTCCGGCAGCCAGGCGGCCCGGTCGATTTGCGGCGTCATGGCTGAAAAGGCGGTTTTATCCATAAACGGCCCGGCGATCGCCCAGGCAGTAAAGAAATCGGCGATCATGTTGAGCATCAGCGTAACAATAAACTCGCTCATGTTGAAAGCGATGCGCAGCACCGCTGCCAGCCCGGCCCACAACGCGCCGCCCAGCATGGCCAGCAGCACCAGCACGGTCACTTCAAGCACGGGCGGCAGGTGAAT
>DAOUGY010000213.1:0-2390 GCA_034428975.1 Anaerolineaceae bacterium
TTGGTGCTGCCGCGCCGGGCGCGCACTCGCCCCGGAAATAAGCCCATTCATCGCATTCGCTGCCGTCCGGGAAGACGCAGATGCCCGTCACCGCGCCGTTTTCATCGGTGCGAAGATCCAACTTGCCGCCGTTGTTCTCGCAAAACACCGAGGCCGGGTTGGGCAAGTTTGCTCCCGCGGTCGGTTCAACGGTCTGCTTCACCGATGCCGGCGCACATTCGCCGCGGTAATACGCCCATTCCTCGCATTCACTGCTGTCCGGGAAAACGCACACCCCGGTCACAGCGCCCGCGGCGTCGGAACGTAGATCCACCCTGCCGCCATGGTCTTCGCAGAAGACCGAGGCCGGGTTGGGCATGTTTGCTCCCGCGGTCGGCGTGCCAGAAGGGGCTCCGCAGCCCGCCAGAAGAAGCAGCAAGCCGATCATCAGGCGTAGAGAAAAACAAGATTTGGGTTTCATTTTGACCTCCTCCGAAATGCTCGTCCAGGAAGAGGCATTCGTGGAACTGGGATGCTTCCTACGTACTATTGTGACGAATAACACAGACGAATTGTTCCAAACCGGATCAACAATTCTAATTTTCACCAGGCCATTAAATAAAAAAAGCCCCCCGTCTCACGACGGAGGGCGATACGTTTGTGCGAATTACTTCACAACAACAACGTTGGCGGCCTGCAGACCCTTGGGGCCTTTTTCGATGGAGAACTCCACCTTCTGGCCTTCTTCGAGGGTGCGGTAACCGTCAGACTGAATGGCGGAGAAGTGCACAAAAACATCGGGACCGCTATCCTGAGCCAGGAAACCGTAACCCTTGGTCGCATTGAACCACTTGACCGTACCAACCATACGTTCGGACATTGAAGAACCTCCTAGAGAAACAAAAAAAAGAGAATTGACTGAGGAGCCTGGGTTCTGCGTGCACTCATTAAAAAACGGCTAAGGGCTCGCGCCTTTAACCGTCCAGCTGATTCACCATCAAGAACTCAAAGGCATCCTACAGGACCGGATTATACGCTCGCTATTCCAATCTGTCAAGAGAGAAACGGAAATTAACCTCCCATTAAGATAAAAATGAGGGCAATTTCCGACCCTGTACGCGCATTTGGTTATCGACATTGCGCTTTTCTTCGTACGGCGCGTATAATCGATCTAAAATTCTTCAAGGAGTCCCGTCATGGCCAATCGTCTGGACGATTTTAACGCCCATCGCAAGCAAATGAACGATCGCATTTTCGAGATTGAACACCTTGGCATTAAACGTTTCTTTAACCTGGACACCGCCGCCTACAAAGACGGCGCTCTCTCCGCGCAGACCAAAGAATTGCTTGGTTTGACCGCCTCCATGGTCTTGCGCTGCAACGATTGCATCGATTATCACATCCTGCAGTGTATCGAAGCTGGATTCAGCGACGAGGAATTATATGACGCCTTCAATGTCGCCCTGGTGATCGGCGGCAGCATTGTCATTCCACACTTGCGCCACGCGGTCGAAACGGTGGATCTGGCGCGCGGCCGCGCATAACCGGGAACCTCTCCCCGGTGAATAACGTCCACAGTGTGTTGATCCCATTCGGGGTCTGTTGTACAATGCAGGTGACCCGGCTGATCCCCCTTGGCTTGGCACCGTTCAGGAGGAAACCATGAAGAAGATTACCCGCGGGATGGCGCTTGCGCTGCTGGCTGCGATTGTCTTAAGCGCGTGCAACTTTCCATTATGGACACCGGCTGATTCCATCACCCCCACGGTGGACGTTATCGGCACATCCGCTGCGCTGACGGTGCAGGCCATTTCCGGCCAGACCCCCATCGCCACCACGCCGCCGCCAACCAACAACCCGCCCACGCAGCCCGCGCCCGCCACTCAGGCGCCCACCAGCGTGCCGGCCACACCCACGCCCACCACCATCCCGGCCGACTGGGCCGGCTTTGTCAGCGATGTCACCATTCCGGACGGCACCAAACTGGAACCCAACGAGACGTTCACCAAAACCTGGCGCTTGAAGAATAAGGGGACCAGCACCTGGTCCACCTCGTACGCTGTCGTATTTACCAGCGGCGATGCCATGGGCGCTCCGGCCGCGGTGGGGTTGCCTGCCTCGGTGCCGCCTGGTGGAACGATTGATATTTCGATCCAGCTCAAAGCTCCGGCCACGGCCAAGACCTATACCGGCTATTTCAAACTGCGCAACTCACAGGGCGCGCTCTTTGGCCTGGGCAACAATGCCAACGAAGCCTTTTACGTCACCATCGAAGTCGCCACCGGACCGTTTGCGGTCGTCTCCGCCCCGACCACGGTGGACCCCGCCAGCGCCATGAGCTGCCCGACCACCTTCGCCTTCAAGGCCAAGGTCAAGGTTAACGCCGCCGGCACAGTGAAATACCACTGGGA
>DAOUGY010000214.1:0-12938 GCA_034428975.1 Anaerolineaceae bacterium
GCCGCCGCGTTGGAATTGGGCCGCGGACGGATGCAGCGTGAAGAAGCCATCCTGCCGCGCTTGCAGCAGGGCGTCAGCCCCTTCGAAATCCTCGGGCTGGCCCAGGCGGTCACAGCCGCCGGTTTGGAAGAACATCCGGGATGCTGTCCCGATACTCGCAACGATCGAGCGGAATAACAAGGAGCGCTGATGGAAAAGGTCATTCCGATTAACATTGCAGACCGCGTTCGTGATTTGGCCGGTTCCCCCACCGTCTCGGTGATGGATACCGCCCGCAAGCTCAAGGCCGCCGGACAGCCGGTGGTGGATTTGAGCGGCGGCGACCCCGATTTCGTGACCGCCCCGCACGTGACCGAGGCGGCGATTGCCGCGCTCAACGAAGGCTTCACCCATTACACCCCCAGCCGGGGCATTCCCGAACTGTTGCGCGCCATTGCCCGCAAGACGCTTGACGAGAACGGCGCCGATTTTGACCCGAAAAAAGAAATCATCGTCACCCCGGGCGCCAAGCTGGCACTGTACACCGCCGCCCAGGCCCTGCTCAACCCGGGCGACGAGGTGATTCTGTTTGACCCGTGCTGGGTGTCGTATGCGCCCTGCGTGGAACTGGCCGGCGCCAAAGCCGTCTACGTCACCGTCACCGCCGAGACCACTCCGGCTGAGCTGCGCACGCGCATCGCGGCGGCCGTCAGCCCGCGCACGCGCCTGTGCATCCTCAATTCGCCCAACAATCCCACCGGCCAGGTCTGGATGCTGGAGCAGTTGCAGGTGGTGGCGGATGCCGCCCAGGCGCACGACCTGCTGGTGCTGTCGGATGAAATTTACGAAAAATTGATCTTTGACGGCCGCAAGCACATTTCCATTGCCAGCCTGCCCGGCATGCGCGAGCGCACGCTGGTGATGAACGGCCTGAGCAAAAGCCACGCCATGACCGGCTGGCGCCTGGGCTGGATCGCCGGGCCCGAAGCGGTCATTGGGCAAATGCTCAAGATTCACCAACACTCGTCCACCTGCGCGCCGTCCTTTGTGCAGGCGGCGGCGGTGGCCGCGCTGGAAGGATCGCAAGAGTACACCGATTATATGGTCTCGCGCTATGCCCAGCGCCGCGATGCGCTGGTGAGCGGGCTGAACGGCATCCCGGGAATTGAATGCGCCGCGCCGCAAGGCTCGTTCTACGCCTGGCCGAAAATTGCCGCCAGTGGTTTGAGCGATATGCAGTTCACCGCCCAGTTGTTGGAGCGCGAACTGGTGGCCGTGACGCCGGGCGTGGCGTTTGGCCCGGGCGGCGCCGGTTACATTCGTCTGTCGTTTGCCAATTCGGATGAGATGCTGGTGGAAGCGGTTAAACGCATCACCCACTTTGCCGCCAACCTGCGCTAAGCGCAGCCCCAACCCTGCCAACCCCATTTGAGGTGCTGTGTGACTGAAAAATTGCTTTCCATGAAATTCGGGGGAACCTCCGTATCCACCGCCGAGCGGCGGCAGATGATCGTGGAGCATGTGCGCCGCGAGACCGCCGCCGGCTACAAAGTCGCCCTGGTGATTTCAGCCATGGGCCGGCGCGGCGACCCGTACGCCACCGATACGCTGCTGGACCTGATGCGCAACCTGGGCGGCAGCATTGAGCCGCGCAATTACAGCTTCCTGTTTGTCACCGGTGAGATGATCTCGGTGGGGGTGATGACCCACACCCTGCAAATGGCCGGTTTCCCGGCGGTCAGCCTGACGGGCGGCATGGCCGGGGTGGTGACCGAAGATTTTCACATGAGCGCGCGCCCGGTGCGTCTGGACGGCGCGGCCCTGAAAGGCCATGTGGCCGAAGGCAAAATTCCGGTGGTGTGTGGCGGCCAGGGCGCCACGCAATCGCGCGGCGATTTCAGCATCCTGGGGCGCGGCGGCAGCGACACGTCGGGCATTCTGGTGGGCATTATGCTGGGCGCCGAACGCGCCGACATTTACACCGATGTGGAATACATGCTGGCCATCGACCCGCGCGTGATTTCCAGCGCCCCGCGGCGCGAGCAGCTTTCGTTTGACGCGGCTTATGAAATGGCCCGCTTTGGCGCCAAAGTGGTGCACCCCGGCTCTGTGTGGCTGGGCAAGCAAAACAACCTGCCGGTGCGCGTGCGTTCCACCTTCTCGCAGAACCCGGGCACGCTGATTGCCGGCGAACACGACGACTTCCCGCTGGTGGGCATGCCGGTGGTGACCAGCGCGCGCGTGGCGCTGCTGGGCGACCGCACCCTCAGTGCCGAGCAGTTGGCCACCCTCGAGCAGCACGTTGGGTTGCTGGCCATCCGCGATACGCAGGCCGGGCTGGTGCTGTGCTCGCCGCAGGGCGACACCGCCGCCCAGGTGGATGCCGAGCTGGCGGCTGTGGGCGTGCACGGGCTGGACTGGCAAACCGGGCTCAGCCTGGTTTCACTGGTGGGCCGCCCAGATTCCCAACCGGAGCTGGACGCCAAAGCGGCCGACGCTCTGGCCGGCGCGGCGCTAACGGCGCGCTATCACGAGTTGGCTGTGCGCCGCTCAACCTTTGTGGTGCCCGAAGATCAATGGAAAATTTCTCTGGAAGCGTTGTATCAGGCGCTTTCCGGTTATCTCTGCGCAGGATAACCCCGATCTGCATATTTGGAAGGAGGTGATTGCTGAATCGTTGCGGCCTGGTCCCCTGCTGATCAAGCAAGTCGAAACCAAACCAAATCTGTCTGTCAATGTGTAGTCTAAAAAAGGAGAGGAAAGATGTTCCAAAAATCAAAGGTCGTGATTTTCGCCATCCTTTTGATCATGCTGGTCACCAGCCTGGTCGGATGTGCGACCCCGACTGCCGCTCCGGAAGCTCCCGCTGCGGAGCAACCGGCGGCCGGCACCACGGAGGAGGCAGCCAAAACGGAAGCCCCTGCAGCCGCACCCGCGGAGAAGAAAGTCTTCGTGTTCGGTCGCTATATGGACGCCATCACCCCCGATCCGGTGATGAACGATGCCAATGCCGACCTGTGGTATCTGCAGCAGTATTACTCCGGCCTGATGCGCTTCACGGCTGAAAACACGGTTGAGCCCGATCTGGCCGACCGCGTCGAAGTCAGCGCCGATGGTCTGACCTGGACCTACTACTTGAAACCCAATCTGGTCTTCTCCGATGGCACCCCGATCACCGCGGAAGACTGGGTATGGTCGCTGAAGCGCGCCGCCGATCCGAACAATGGTATCTGGTGGTTCACCTTCGATGCTCTGAAGGACGTGACGGCCGACGCTGAAAAAGTGGTCTTCACCCTCAAAGAGCCCTACACCGCTTTTGAGTTCACTCCTGCGCTGTTCAATGCGGTGGTGATGCCCAAGGCCAAGGTGGAAGCTGCCGGCGGTTGGGAAAAATTCATGGAACAGCCGATTGGCGCCGGTCCCTTCATCCTGAAGGAATGGAAGCGCGGCGAGTACATGGACCTGGTCAAGAATCCCAATTACTGGGATGCTGCCAACATCACCATGGATGAGATCATGATCAAGACCATCGTCGACGACAACGCCCGCATTCTGGCGCTGCAGGCCGGCGAAGTGGACGCGATCAACTACCCGCCCTTCAACCGCGTGACGGACCTCAAGGCGGATCCCAATCTGCAGATCCTCACCTACCCCTCGACCTACACCAGCTACATCACGCTGAACAACCGCGAAGCCCCGCTGAATGACGTGCGCGTGCGCCAGGCGCTGGCTTATGCCATCGACCGCCAGGCCCTGATCGACACGATCAACTTCGGCGTTGGCTCGCCCGCCAAGGGCTTCCGCGCCCCCGGCACCCAGTACTACAACGACCAGCTCGCGGGTTGGCCGCTGGATGTGGAAAAAGCCAAGGCGCTGCTGGCCGAAGCCGGCTATGCCAATGGCTTTGACCTGACGATGGAAATCGTCACCGGCCGCGAAATGCACCAGCAGGTTGCCACCCTGGTGAAGGATATGTGGGCCAAGATCGGCGTCAACCTGACGATTGTCCCGCTTGAATCCGGCCTGTACAACGACAACTACTACAACAACAAGTTCCAGGTGCACATCAACGGTTGGACGGATGACATCCCCGACATCAGCCAGGGCGTCAGCTACGCGATGGTCTACAAGACCTCCGAGTCCTTCCACAGCGGTTTCCAGAGTGACGAAGTGGACAAGCTGGCCGCCGACGCGCTGAAACTGCCCAATGGCCCCGAACGCGAAACCATCTACAAGCAGTTGCAGCAGATCTTCAACGACAACGTGCCGTTCATCCCGATGTACCACGAACCGTACCTTGTCATTGCCCGCAGCAATGTCAGCAACTTCGTTCAGACCCCGCTGGGTTCCTACATCTGGCGCGGCATCGAAGTCACCAAGTAAGTTGTAAGACGAACGAGCACTACCCTGCCTCCCTGCTCGTCAGGGAGGCAGGTTCCCCTGGTTGGTTTCCAGAAACCTGAGGAGGATTTTCGATGCAACGCTTGAATTACATCTTTGTTCGTTTGCTACAACTGGTTCCGGTGGCCCTGGGAATCACAATGGGGTTGTTTTTCCTGATCCGGGCCATCCCCGGTGACCCGGCGGTCATTCGCCTGGGCATTCGCGCCACTCCGGAAGCTGTGGCGAACTTGCATCGCGAGATGGGGTTGGACAAACCCTTGCTTGTGCAATACGGTATTTTTATGAAGGATATCGCCACCTTCAAACTGGGCGATTCCCTGATGTACCAGAAGCCGGTCACCGAACTGATGGCGGAGCGCCTGCCGCGCACGCTGTTCCTGGCGTTGTACGCCACGGTGCTTTCGTTGATCATTACACTGCCCATGGCCTTATGGGCGGCGATAAAGAAAGATAAAGTCCAGGATACCCTGATTCGCGGCGGTTTTATGTTGGCACTGGGCATGCCCGAATTCTGGCTGGGGGTTATCCTGCTGCTGGTGTTCAGCCTCAAGCTTGGCCTCTTCCCGGTCAGCGGGTACGGCAAAACCTTCCCTGAACATCTATGGCACCTGGCGCTGCCGGCCTTTACGCTGGCGCTGCACCAGTCGTCCTGGATGGTACGCTCGCTGCGCTCGGACATCATCAACGTGCTGCGCGCCGATTATGTTGATTTTGCGCGCGCCAAGGGCCTGCGCGAACGCCTGGTGCTGGTGCGCCACATCCTGCGCAATGCGCTCATCCCCACCGTCACCATTCTGGGCGTCAATATCGGTTACCTGGTGGGCGGCGCAGTCATCGTGGAAAAAGTGTTTTCGATCCCCGGACTGGGCAGCCTGATGCTGGATTCGATCTTCTCGCGCGATTACACCGTGGTGCAGGGCGTCACGCTGTACTTCGCCTCGATGATCATTTTGATCAACTTGCTCACCGACCTGGTGTACTCGGTGCTTGATCCGCGCGTAACGCTGAGCTAACCCCGAGAAGGAGAAATCGCATGGCTACTGTGGCTTCACTCAACGTTCCGAGCAAACCCGGCCTCTTCCAAAAGATCACCAGCCGCGAGCGCATCTGGTATCGCAACCCGTCGCTCTTCTGGGGCGCGGTCATCGTCGGCCTGATCACCCTTGTGGCAATTTTCAGCAAAACCCTGGCACCGTACGACCCGATTGCCCAGGACCTGAAGAATATTGTCCAGGCGCCCAGCGCGGCGCACTGGCTGGGCACAGACCAGTACGGCCGGGATGTGTTCTCGCGCATCATCGCCGCCACGCCGCTCGATTTGCAAATCGGCGTCCTCTCGGTGCTCTTCCCGCTGATCATCGGCATCATTGTCGGCACGCTGTCGGGTTATTACGGCGGCCTGGTCGACTCGATCTTCATGCGGCTGGTCGATATCGTCGTGGCGTTCCCCTTCATGGTGCTGATCATCGCGTTGATCGCGGTGCTGGGCCCGGGGTTGAAAAACGTAATCATCGCCGTGACCATCGCCAGTTGGATCATTTACGCGCGTATTGTGCGCGGTGAAATTCTGGTTGCCAAGCAATTGGAATACGTCACCGCGGCCAAGGTGCTGGGGTACAGCGACCTGCGCATCATGGTGCGCCATATCCTGCCCAATGTGGTCAGCACGGCGATCATCTTCGGCGCGCTGGACGTGGCCCTCGACATCCTGCTGGCCGCCACGCTGGGCTTCCTGGGCCTGGGCGTTCAACCGCCCGCTCCGGAATGGGGCGCGATTGTCGCCGAAGGTCGTAATTTCATGGTCACCGCCTGGTGGATCTCGTTCTTCCCCGGCATCGCCATCGTTATCACCGGCGGCGGTTTCGCCCTGATGGCCGACGGTCTGGCGGATCTGCTGCGCACCGGCGGGCAGGAGGCATAGGAAACTCATGGTCACGAAACAAGCCCTCGGCAACGAAATTTTGAATGTCAACGACCTGCGCGTGTACTTTGAGACCCCGCGCGCGGTGATCAAAGCGGTGGACGGCGTTTCCTTCACCCTGCGCGAGCGCGAGACCTTCGGTCTGGTGGGCGAATCGGGCAGCGGCAAAAGCGTGACGATCAAGTCGATTATTCGCCTGATCCACCCGCCGGGCCGCATTGTCTCCGGTTCGATCACCTTCGACGGGCGCGACATGGCCAAACTGAACGGCCGCGACCTGAATCACGTGCGCGGTAAAGAGATTGCCATGATTATGCAGGACCCGATGACGGCCCTCAACCCGGTCTTGCGCATCCGCGAACAGATCTTGGAAACGCTGGACGAAGAAGGCTCCATGAAGGCCGATGAAAAGCTGGAGCGCGCTGTGCAATTGATGCGCCTGGTGGGCATCCCCTCGCCGGAACGCCGCCTGAACGAATACCCGCACCAGTTCTCGGGCGGCATGCGCCAGCGCGTGATGATCGCCATTGCCCTGTCGCGCAACCCGCGCCTGATGCTGGCGGACGAACCCACCACCGCGGTGGACGTGACCATTCAGGATCAGATCCTCAAGCTGCTGCTCGATTTGCAGCACCGCCTGGGCATGGGCCTGATTCTGGTGACGCACGACCTGGGCATCATCGCTCAGACCACCGACCGCGTGGCGGTGATGTACGCCGGATGCATCATGGAAACGACCGACACGGTAACGCTCTTCAAGACCCCGCATCACCCCTACACCATCGGCCTGATGAACTCGATCCCGTCCGTCAAACGCGCGCAGGAAGAACTGGAGCCCATCCCCGGCCTGCCGCCCAACCTGGCGCGCATCCCCAGTGGCTGCCGCTTCCACCCGCGCTGTGCCTTTGCCACCGAAGAATGCAAGAGCGGCGACATGCCGCTGCGCCTGGTCGGCAAAGATCACTACTCGGCCTGTATCAAAGACGTGCGTTAATCGAGGAGGAACCCATGACCACTGTACAGACTCCCAAATCCGACACGTTCCTCACCGTGCGCAACGTAAAAAAGCAATTTGTGCTGCCGCTGGGGCTGCTGCCCACGCTGCTGCGCCACAAGCATGAGGTGGTGACGGCGGTGGACGATGTTTCGCTGGAGATTAAAAAAGGCGAAATTCTGGGCGTGGTGGGCGAATCGGGCAGCGGCAAGACCACGCTGCTGCGCTGCATCGCCCGCATCCACGGCGCCGACGCCGGTGAGATCATCTTCGACGGACGCGATATCCTCAAACTGAACAAGGGCGACATGCGCGCCGAGCGCCGCAAAATTCAGGTCATCTTCCAGGACCCGTACTCCTCGCTCAACCCGCGCATGACCGTCAAGCAGATGCTGATGGAGATCCTCACCGTCCACAACATTTGCCCGCCTGAAGAGCGCCTGCCGCGCGCCATCAGCCTGCTGGAAACGGTGGGCATGAACCCCGACGCGCTCAATCGCCTGCCTTCGCAGTTCAGCGGTGGTCAGCGTCAGCGCATCGGCATCGCCCGCGCGCTGGCGATGGAACCCGCCATGCTGCTGGCCGACGAGCCGGTCTCGGCGCTGGATGTGTCCATCCAGGCGCAGGTGCTCAACCTGCTGCTCAACCTGCAGCGCAAATTGAACCTGACCATGCTGTTCGTCACGCACGATTTGCGCGTGGTGCGCCACGTCAGCCATCGCATTGCGGTGATGTACCTGGGCAAAATCATGGAAATCGGCCCCACCGAGCAGATTTTCTCCAACCCGGTGCACCCCTACACGCGCGCGCTGCTGGCCGCCGCCCCCGAGCTGGATCCCACTCAGCGCGAGACCAAACCCGCCCTGCTGGGCGAGCCGCCCAGCCCCATTCACATTCCGCCCGGCTGCCGTTTCCACCCGCGCTGCCCCTTTGCGCAGGATTCGTGCAAGGTGGATAAACCCGAGTTGATGGAAGTAACCTCTGGTCATCTGGCGGCTTGCCCGGTGATGATGAAGAAACAATAGTTGGATCACATTGTCGGACCTAGGAAAGGGTGATGAACATGGAGATCGAACGAGCGAACTGGATGATGGTGGAAGACTACTTGAAGAAAGACGATCGCATCGTCTTCGTTCTGGGCGCCACCGAAGAACATGGCTATAACTCGCTGGCCACCGACACGCTCATTCCGTTGGAAGCGGCCAAAGAGGCCTGCCGCCGGCAGAATGTGTTTATGGCTCCGCCGGTGCACTTCGGCCCGTCGGCCTTCTCGCTGGCGTACCCCGGCACAGTGTCGCTGCGCGTGTCCACCTACCTCAGCCTGATTGAGGACATGCTGGACAGCGTTACCCGCGCCGGCTTCAAACGCATTCTGTTCTTCAGCGGGCACGGCGGCAACATGCGCGCCAAAGACGTGATCACCGAATACGCCATCCACCACCCCGGGCTGACGATGAAATTCCGCGAGTGGTACCTGATGCCCAAGACGTATGCCCGCATCAAAGAGCTGGGCAGCACGTCGTGGGATCACGCGTCCTGGTTGGAGAGCTTCCACTGGATCAATCAGGTCGTGCCCATCCCCGACAAGTTTAAAGCGCAGGAATACCCCGAAGACTTCTACTCGCTTTCGCCCGAAGAGATCCGCGCCCTGGTGGGTGACGGCGTGTTCGGCGGCAAGTACGTGCAGCCCGAAGCGGTGATGCGCGACCTGTTCGAGATTTGCGTGGGCGAACTGGAAGACTTTTTGCAAAACGGCTGGGACAAAACCAAATTGGTCAAGGCCGAATAAGGCCGGCTGTGGAGAATTGAGATGGCAAACATCAAAGGCACGAAAGAAAAAGGTTGGGTTGAGTTCAAGTACCGCGCCACCGGCGATCCGATTCGCTTCCCGGTCGGCACGATCACCGGCGTCAACGACGGTCCGACCCTGCTGGTGCTGGGCGGCATGCACGGCTCGGAATTTGCCGGCATCGAAGCGGCCATTCGCCTGTACAACGAGGTGGACCCGCGCAAACTCTCCGGCGTGTTGAAGATCGGCATGATCTACAACGTTCCGGCGTTCGTCAACAACCTGGGCTTCCTGGTGCCGCACGACGGCAAGAACCCCATGTCCACCTTCCCCGGCTCGCCCATCGGCACCTACGGCGAGGCGATGGCCTACTACTTTGATCAGGCTGTCTTAAGCCAGGCGGATTACTTTGTGGAACTGCACGGCGGCGACATTCCCGAAGCGCTGACGCCTTTTGTCTTCCACGAGTACACCGGCAACGCCCAAACCGACGAGAAATCGAAGAAGATGGCTGAAGTGTACAACATCCCGCTGATGATCAGCGCCACCATTCCGGCGGATAAGCCGCCCAGGTATGCCTTTGGCACCGCCGCCATGCGCGGCAAGCCCGCCATTCTGGCCGAATCGGGCCAGCAGGGCATTTTGAAGATGGATGAAGTGGAAACCCATCTGACCGGCCTGCGCAACATTCTGGTGCACCTGGGCATGATGCAGGGCACGATCGTCAACACCGCCCAGCGCAAGCACCTGGAGAATTACACCGCCGTGCGCAGCGAGCATGTGGGCATGTGGTATCCCTACGTCAAACTCAACCAGCGCGTCAAGAAGGACGAGGTGGTGGGGCAGCTGCGCGATTACTTCGGCGATCCGATTGCGGATGTGAAAGCCCAGTTTGACGGCATCGTCACGGTCATTCGCACCAGCCCGGCGGTGGGCGTGGGCAACGTGCTGTTTGAGCACGGTATTGTGGCGAGCGAAGACTAGTACGGCAATTCATAATTTCAGTACAGAAAGGGATATCCAATCATGAAAACGTACAATGTGGCAGTGGCCGGCGCCCTCGGCCTGGTTGGCTCGACGATGGTCAAAATTCTGGAAGAATACGACTTCCCGGTGAACAACCTGCGCCTGCTGGAAGCCAAAACGATGGTCGGCGCGCCGGTGCAGTTCAAGGATAAGTTGTACTACACCGAAGAAGCCCGCCCGGAAGCGTTTGAAGGCATCGACATTGCCCTGTTTGCCACCAATGAAGACGTCAGCGCGGTGCTGGCCCCCGAAGCAGTGAAACGCGGCGCGGTGGCGATTGACAACTCCCGCCAATTCCGCCTGGACCCCAATTGCCCGCTGGTTTGCCCGGAAGTGAACCCCGAAGACCTCGACTGGCACAAGGGCATCATTGCAAACCCCAACTGCACCACGCTGGCCAGCATCATTTCCTACAAAGTGCTGGAGAATTTGTCGCCCATCAAGCGCATTGTGGCTTCGTCCTACCAGTCGTCGTCGGGCGGCGCGGTGCGCGGCATGATGGAGCTGAAGAAGCAGGCGATGGATGTTGCCGCCGGTTTCCCGATCGCCCCGCCGGTGTCTTTCAAGTACCAGCTGGCCTTCAACCTGATCCCCTTCATCGATGCCTTTGAAGGCCCCGAAGGCTACACCCGTGAAGAGTGGAAGATGGTGCACGAATCGCACAAGATGCTGCACCGCGACGACATCGCCGTCACCTGCACCTGCATTCGCGTGCCCACCCTGGTGTGCCATGCGGTCAGCATCAACGCCGAAACCGAAGAGCACGTCTCGGCCGAAGCCTTCCGCGAAGCCTGCCGCAAGATGCCTGGCCTGAAGGTGATGGACGACATTGCCAACCTGGAATTCCCGCAGCCGATCAAAGTGGCCGGCGGCAACGAGACGCACATCGGCCGCATCCGCGAGGATACGTCCAACCCCAACGCGCTCAACTGGTTTGTTGTGTCGGACAATGTGCGCAAGGGCGCCGCGCAAAACGCCGTGCAAATCGCGCAGGAACTGATCAAGCGTAATCTCATCTGATTCTCTCCTCAGACGGTTGTTGCCCGAAGGGTGGGGGGAGCGGCTCTCCCTCCACCCGGGCGACCGGCAAGGGGATGGAATCGGATGCCGGAAATGGATTGCAAGTAGAAGGGTGTGCGATGAACGCAACGCAGCAGAACAGCAACGCCCTCACACGGGTCGGCCTGGCGGTGGTGTTCGCCAGCCTGGGTGAGCCGGAGCGTCAGGCGGTGGAACTGGCCTGGCAGACGGCCTGCCGCAAAGCCCGCCACTGGCAACCGGCTTTCATTCAATACGGCATTGAACCGCTCAAGGCCGGCCCGGACGACGTCGACATTCTGGTGTACCTGGGCGAGTCGTCGCGCTTTGACACGGTCGCCGGCGAGTTGACGCAGCGCGTGCCGGTGGTGCTGGTGAAAAGCACCGTGGAAGAACTGATGAACGTACCGGTTGGGTGCGCGCGGCGCTACCGCATGAGCACCGGCGTGGACGGCATCGGCGGCGCGCTGGCGCATGTGGCGCCCTCGGCGCCCAGCGTGGACTGGACCAGCCTGCCCTGGCCCGACGGCGTGCAGCCGCTGCTGCACCTGGACGAAGCCGAGGGCCGCTACGTGCAGAAATCCATCCAGGCGTTTCGCCACACCGCCGCGCGGCGCGGCATCGCCTGGCAGAGCGGCCTGCCCGCCGATGGGCAGCCGTTTTCTGTGTTTCTGACCATGCATGACCCGGCGGCGGCCAAACTGGCCGAAACGGCGCTGGAGCTGTGGCCGCAGTGCACGGTGCTGACCGCCGACGGCATGGTGTCCACCAGTTCGCCATCGGGCCGCCCCTGGCCCGAACGCATGCTGCGCGTGCGCCATTGGTCACCGGCTGCCGCTTCGATGGCCAACCGAATCTTCTACGAAGCGCTGGACGGCGCCGACCTGCCCGACTTTGACTCGCCGGGCATGACCTTCGGCACGCTGGTGTTTTTGGATTACGCCCTGGGTGCCGGGGCGCGGCCGGCCGCATTGGAACAGGCCGGCGATCAACCCGGCCCGCTGGGTGCCATGCGCATGCTGCCGACCGGCAAGTGCCGCCCGGAACGCCTGATTGTGTTCCGCGGGGCCGAGCGCATGGTAGTGGAAATTGATTAACCGCTCCACCGCACCGGTGGGGATCTTCCGCACTCTATAAATGAAGGAGACTGCAGCAATGACGAAGAACCTGGGCAAGAAAGAAAAAGGTTGGCTGGAGTTCAAGTACCCCCCGACCGGTGAAGCCATTCGTTTTCCGGTGGGCACGGTGCACGGCGTGGAAGACGGCCCGACGCTGGTGGTGTTGGGCGGCATGCACGGCAGCGAATTTTGCGGGATCGAAGCCGCCATTCGCCTGTTCCGCGAGGTGCAGCCCGAGAACCTGAAGGGCACGCTCAAGGTTGTGATGATCTACAACCTGCCGGCCTTCCAGAACAACCTGGGTTTCCTGGTGCCGCAGGACGGCATCAACCCCGGCCGCACCTTCCCCGGCGATCCCAACGGCACCTACAGCCTGGTGATGGCGCACTGCATCGCCGATAACGTGCTGCGCACCGCCGATTATTATGTTGAACTGCACGGCGGCGACATCCCCGAAGCGCTGGTGCCGTTTGCGATGCACCCCATCACCGGCAACGATGAAGTGGACGCCAAGAGCCGCGAGATGGCCATGGTGTACGATATTCCGATTGTGGTGGGCGCCAAACTGGGTGAAATGCCCAAACCGCTGCGCACCTCCGGCTTTGTGGCCATGGCGCTGGAAGGCATTCCCGCCATTCTGACCGAATCGGGCCAGCAGGGCATCCTCAA
>DAOUGY010000215.1:0-10223 GCA_034428975.1 Anaerolineaceae bacterium
TGGTGTGGCTGCGCGTACCGCAGCGCCTGCGGGGTGCGCGGTGAGGGAGCGTCTGACGCGCTGGGGCTGGGCGGCGCTGGTCGCGCTGCTGCCGGTCACCACCCTGCCGTTCATTTATCACCGCACCGGGCAAATGGTCGCCCCGCCGTCGGCGCTGATTTTGCTGGCGCTGCTGGCGGGCGGCGCGCTGCCTTTTATGCGGCGCGGCGGACGACTGCCCAAAATCGGTCTGCCCTTGTATGCCTTTGCACTGGCGGCCGTGGCCTCCACGGCGCTGGCATTTTTCCTGCCGCTGCCGATGTTTAAAGAAGAAAGCCTGCTGCGCGAAGCGCTGAGCGGACTGCTGACGCTGGGCATGGGCCTGGCGTTTTATCTAGTCACTTCGGTACTCGCCGCGGACGAAGACCGATTGCGCTTGACGCTGCGGGTGATCAACTGGAGCGGGCTGGTCGTGCTGCTGTGGGCGGCCTTCCAGGCCTTCATCTGGTTCACGCGCGGCGGCTATCCCGATTGGATGGACCGCATTCAGGGGTTGTGGTCGCCGGGGTTGTTGTTTGCCAAGCGGGTCAACAGCTTTGCCATGGAACCGTCGTGGCTGGCGCACCAACTCAACATGCTCTACCTGCCCTTCTGGCTGGCAGCCACCCTGCGGCGCACATCGGCGCAGCGTTTTCGCCTGCTGGGCCTGACCCTGGAGAACGGCCTGCTTCTGGGCGGCCTGGCGGCGTTGTGGATGACGTATTCGCGCATCGGCTTGCTGGCCTTCGGGTTGGTGGCGGTGTATTTATTTGCCCGGGCCAACGTATGGCTGGCGGGCTGGGTGCGGCGGCGCTGGCTGCCCCGCGTCCATCGCGTGCTGGCGGCCGGGCTGGTGTTTGTGGTTCTGGCCGGGGTGTATGCCGGGGCGGCGTACGCCGGGGTGCGCACCATGATGCGCGTGGACGACCGCATGGAAGCGCTGTTCACCCTGCCCGGTGGTGAGGACGAGCCGGTGATGGCCTATATCAATCAACTGCACTTCGCCGAGCGCGTGCTGTACTGGCGGGCAGGGTTGAGCGTGGCGGGCGAATACCCGCTGATGGGTGTGGGGCTGGGCAATGTCGGTCGTTTCTTCCCGCAGACGCTGGCTTCCTACGGCTACAAGCTGATGGAAATCCGGCAGGTGATGGAGCGCGGCACGGCCGTGCCCAACGCCAAGAACCTGTGGGTGCGGCTGCTGAGCGAGACCGGCCTGGTGGGGTTTGGTCTGTTCGCCGCCTGGCTGGTGACGTTGCTGGCCGCCACCGCACGCCTGCGCCGCGCGCGCGGCGATCTGCTGCCCACCATCGGGCTGGCCGGCGTGCTGGTGTTGATTGGATTGCTGGCCGAAGGGCTGAGCGTCGATTCGTTTGCCTTACCGTATTACTGGGTGTCTCTGGGGTTGGTCACCGCCGCGTGCCGCCTGCCGGGGGCAAGTCGCATTGAGGAGGAGCTTAATGAAGCGTCAGAAACAACTCGCATGGATCGTACTGACGATGCTGGCCCTGTCCAGCCTGGCATGCACATTATCGGTTAAAGATCCCACTCCGCGCCCGGCCACACTGGCCCCGCGCATGGAAACGCCCACCGCGGTCAGCGGTTCGAGCGGCACCAACCTCGACCCCATGCCGGTCGGCGGCGAGATTGATCCGGCGGCGGAGGAGACGCTGCGCACGCTGGAAAATGCCGTGGTCCCTGGCGCCGACCTGCGTGAGCTGGCCGCGCTCTACGAGGATAAACCCAACATCCCCGAAACGCTGCCCGACCCGAACGCGCCCTATTCCGTCGGCGCGCGCAAAACCTTCTGGGTCTCCAATGTGGATACCAACCGTAACTTTCAGGTGGATGCCGTGCTGCGCGCGGTGCGTCCGCATGTTTACTTCTGGGTGCAAGACGGCGTGGAATATGATCGCGCCGATCTGGAAAACGTGGTGAGCGAGTTTGAGGATAAGATCTACCCGACCAACCGCGCCTTTTTTGGCAGCGAATGGTCGCCGGGGGTGGATGGCGACGAGCATCTCTATGTTCTGTATGCCAGCGGGCTGGGCAGCAACCTGGCCGGTTATTTCTCGTCGGCTGACGAGGTGCATCCCCTGGCACATGAGTATTCCAACGCGCATGAGATGTTCCTGCTCAACTCCGACAATATCGGGTTGGATGAGGAGTTCACCCTGGGCGTGCTGGCGCATGAATTTCAGCATATGATCCACTGGTACGGCGACCGCAACGAGACCTCCTGGCTGAATGAGGGCTTTTCGGAGCTGGCGGCCTTCCTCAACAACTATGATGCCGGTGGGTTTGATTATGTTTACATGATGGACCCGGACTTGCAGTTGAACGACTGGCCGAATGATTCCTCGGCCACCACGCCGCACTACGGCGCGTCGTTCCTCTTTGTCACCTACTTCCTCGACCGGTTTGGTCCCGAAGCCACGCAAAAGCTGGTGTTTGAGCAGCAAAACGGCATGGATTCGGTCGACAAGGTGCTGGCCGAAATCGGCGCGAAGGACAGCGACGGCAGCCTGCTGACCGCCGATGATGTGTTCGCCGACTGGGTTGCGGCCAACTACCTGCACGATTCCTCGATCGCCGACGGCCGGTATGCCTATTCCAACTATCCCTACGGGCCGCAGGCGGATGATACCGAGGTGATTGGTGATTGCCCGGTGACCGGCGAAACGCGCACGGTCTCGCAGTACGGCGTGGATTACATCCGGTTGCGCTGCCCCGGCAACTACACCCTGGAATTTGAAGGGGCCACCTCGGCGCAGGTGACGCCGGAAAGCGCGCATTCGGGAGATTATGCCTTCTGGTCGAACAAGGGCGATGAATCGAACATGAGCCTGCAGCGCGAGTTTGACCTGACGGCGGTCAGCGGGCCGGTGACGATGGACTACTGGACGTGGTTTGACCTGGAGAAGGATTACGATTATCTCTTCCTGCTGGCGTCCACCGACGGCGTGGATTGGGAGATCGTGAACACGCCCTCCTGCACCACCGAAGACCCCTCGGGCAATTCCTATGGCTGCGGCTATAACGGCGAAAGCGGTGGTTGGATTCAGGAGAGCGTCGACCTTTCGCGCTTTGCCGGGCAAAAAGTGACCCTGCGCTTTGACTACGTGACGGATGCGGCGGTCAATGGCGAAGGGCTGCTGCTGGATGACATCGCCGTGCCGGCGATCGGTTACGCCAGCGATTTTGAGCAGGACGACGGCGGCTGGCAGCCGGCCGGGTTTGTACGCATCCAGAACGCCTTGCCGCAAACCTTCCGCGTCTCGGTCGCGCGCATGGGGAATGACCCGCAGGTGGAGACCTTTGCGTTGCAGCCCGGCGAAAAGCTGTCGTTGCCGGTCAGCGTGCGCGGCGGTCAGGATGTGGTGCTGATGGTCAGCGGCACGGCGCGTTTCACGCGGCTGCCTGCCACCTACCGCTTTACCATTCAATAAGGCCACTCCTCGTCCAATGGAGGTAATTCCGGGCGGCCCAAAAGGCCGCCCGGTGTGTTTTGGCGAACTCGGGAACCAATTTCGATTTTGGACGTTATTACTCTATATTCGAAATTCCTGGGAGAGATTTGAAATGAAACGATTGTGGATATTGCCTGTGCTGGCGAGCCTGCTTCTGGGCGGTTGCCTGCCTTTTGGAAGTGTGATTGTAAGCAGCTCTTCCTCTCCGGAAGGCCCGCTGCCACCGGTGGAAGAGACCACCCTGCCGCAACCTGTCGCGGAAACGCCGACCGAAAGCGCCGAACCAACGGCGGCAACCGGGAAGATGATCGCCTATCTGGGCGCGGATGGAAATATCTGGCAGATGGACATGGAGAGTGGATCCGCCCGGCAGATCACCACCGATGCGGCCACCTATTCCAGCAGTAAAACCCCGGTGGTGCAGTACAACAACCCGCAGTGGTCGAGCGACGGGCGTTATCTGGCCTTCACGCGCGATGTGGGCCAACCCATCTCGGAAGGCTACGATTTCAGCTACGCCCTGATGGTGTTTGACATGGAAAACGGTGAGTCGCGTGCGGTGGTGGACGATGCTCAAACGGTGGGATTTGGCTGGATGCCCAGCGAGCATACCCTGGCGTTTGCGCTGGCCCCGGATCCCAATTATTTCGTCACGCGCGGCGGCGTGAACGGCAACCTGGCGCGCG
Organism: Anaerolineaceae bacterium; assembly: GCA_034428975.1. Lineage (GTDB taxonomy): Bacteria > Chloroflexota > Anaerolineae > Anaerolineales > Anaerolineaceae > DAOUGY01. The sequence goes on from DAOUGY010000215.1 coordinate 4,172, forward strand.
GCATCTACGCTGTGGATGTCGACCGCGGCGAGCGGACTGAGCTGGTGCGCGCGGAAGCCGGATACACGCTGGTTAACCCGCAGTGGTCACCGAACGGCCGTTTCATCAGTTTTGAAGAAATTCTGTACATGGAAGGGCGCGGCTTATTCGGCTATTACGACGTACAAGCCGGGCAATATGTGCGCTGGGATAAGGTCGTCGGTGGGATCGCCTGGTCGCCGGATGGCAGCCAATTGTTATTGGATACGCTGAGCTATGCGCCGTCCTACACCGAACGCATCTTTGAAATCCAGCGCGATCAGAGCGGTGAACGCCAACTGACCCAGGCGTCGCCGGATGGATATGACGCCTTCCCGGTTTATTCACCGGATGGCAAACAGATGGCTTACCTGTTCACGCAAGGACGGGATGAGCAGCAGACGGTGCATGTGATGGTGCAATCGCTGGAAGACGGCAGCGGTGCGCGCGATTTGGCGGTGTTTCCGAATGTGTACTCATTGACCTGGACGCCGGATGGGCAGTATCTGTTGTTTGGCGCGGGCAATTACCCCGACGTACAGGTGCGCTTGCTCCGCGTGCATGACGGCTGGCAGCAAACGCTGGCCGACGGCTGGCAAGCGGTGATGCGCCCCTGATCGGTTAAAAACAGCCTCCGGCAGAGAACACTCTGCCGGAGGCTTGCTTTTCCATGACGATTGGCTTTATTCCAATTTCAAGGTGCCGCCGCTGCGCAACTGCTGCAGCTCGTTTTCCAACTCGGCGCGGCGCTGGTGGGCGGCATGGCGCACTTCGTCCTCCAAGTTCGCGCGGTAGTCGCGGATGTTGGAGCGAATCTGTTCACCCGATTCAGGGGCAAAGAGCAGCGCCAGCAGGCTGCCGACAAGCGCGCCCAGCAGGGCGCCGAGGAAAAAGTTAAACAGGTTCTTCATGGCAACTCCTTTCGTGCGAGTGAGGGGCGCAGAGAAAATGCTTGTATTCAGTATACCGGTAAACTGGTGCAATGCAAAGGGCGTTCATTTTTTGGCTGGCTCAACCAGACGCAAGCGTAGGAAGAGCATGGGCGCGAGCGCGGAGGTCCACACGCCCACCAGCGCGTAGCGCACAAAGCGCAGGGAGAAACCGAGCGCATCCAGGCCGTGCGGAAGGAAGGCGGACGGCCCATACCACAACAAAAACACCCCCAGCGCGCCCAGCAGATAGCGTAAGATGCGCTTTTCCATCGGTCCGCCGGCATCAAACCCACCGCGGCGGTGCAGTCCGGCATAACCGCCGGCGAAACCGAACCAGATGCCGGCCAGGGTGAAAGCGCCGCTCACATCGACCGGGGCGGGGGCTTCGGCGCCGTCGGCCAGGGCGTTTTGCGTCCATTCGGCCGGCAGGGCAAAATTCAACGCGCGCCCGGCCAGCGGCAGGGTGACGGCGATGATCAGCCCGGCGACCAGGGTGATGAGGATCATTTGCCCGAGCAGCGACTGGCGCGAAACCCATTGACTGACTGGTGCATCCAGGCGCAACACCAGAATCAGCAGCAAAGCGCCAATCAACCAGCCGGCCAGCACATCGCTGGTGAAATGTACGCCCAGCACGATGCGCGAGAGGCCGATGAAGAACACCAGGCCAACGGCGGTCCACAATGCCCAGCGGCGGCGAATCCCGGCAGCCAGGATACCAAAAATGGCGGTGCTGTTCTGTGCGTGCCCGGACGGCATGCCAAAGGACGTCTCGCTGGAGAGTGCCTGAACATCGGCATTGTACCAGTAGGGGCGCGGCGACAGGCAGGCCAGTTTGAGCCAGGAATTGACCGCGCCGGTCAGCACCAGCATGGTGCCAACGCGAAAACCCAGCGCCGTGTTGAAGCACCAGTACACGGCGGGCAGGGCCAGCATGTAAAACTGCGTGGTGCCCAGGAAGGAAAGGGCTTGCATGGGAGCATGCAGCCAGCTTCCCAGGGATTGAAAGAACTGCGTGATGAGGATTTCGAACGACCAGATGGCTTCCATGGTTTTACCCCGATGATTGACGTGAAGGAATGATTTATTGTACACTTTATTCATGGAACGCGATTCGAAGCGCTGGTGGGACTTCTGGTCCGCCGCGCTTGTCCTCTCGCTCTTATGGGTAGCGTCGCGCCGGCTTGAACTGACCGAATGGACCGAGCATCTGGGGGTGGCCATGAACCTGGCCCTGCTTGGTGCATTTTTGGGGTTCGCGCTGGGCTACAGCCGCTTTTCTCGCTGGGGCGCATTCATTTACGGCCTGGCGATGACGGTGTTTGCCGTGCCGTGGCAGCTTGGCCTGGTGCTAGGCGAGCGGGTGGAGTGGCGTGAGCGCATCTTCAGCCTGGGCGGACGCCTGGGAACCAGCCTGTATCAATTTGCCAACAACATCCCCCTCAAAGATTCGCTGCTATTTTTGGCCAGCATGGGACTGGTCTTCTGGCTTTTCGGCCTGCTGGCGGGGTACCGCCTGACGCGCCGCGGCGCGCCATATGCTCCGCTGCTGTTTGCCGGTTTGGCGCTTCTTCTGATCGAATATTACCAGCCCGACAATCGCCGCGCGTTGTTCAGCGCGGTGTTCGCGCTGCTACTGCTCATGCTGCTGGCGCGTATACATTACCTTAACTCACGCAACGAATGGCTCAAGACGCGCATCATCCACGAGCCGGAACTGGGTTTTGATGTCGGGCGCGGCGCGCTGATCGGCGCGTTGCTGCTGGTGATGGTGGCCTGGACTCTGCCGGATGTGATTGAGGCCTTCCGTCCGGGATCGCAGAAAAATCAAGTGATGGTGGATTACCTGAAAGGTCTGTCGGACAGTTTTGGCAACATCACCGCGCCGCTGAAGGGCACCTCGCGCAATGTGGTCTATGAATACGGCGACAGCATGGGGCTGGATACCGGCTCCAAACTGAGTGACGAACCGTTGTTCCGCGTGCGTGTAACACCGGATGAGCACGCCGGGGACAATTATTACTGGGCGGTGCGCTCGTATGACCGCTACGAAAACGGCTCGTGGGAAACATCGGACAGCAATTATGATGAGCTGACCGCCAGCGCCACACTGGTCAAGTATCCGGAATGGAAAGCACGGCGCGAGTTGTTGTTCACCTTTGAGCTGCAAGTGGAGCCGGGCCGCAAAGCCTTCTTTGTGGATATGCCGGTCTCGTTCAGCCGGCCCTCGATTGGCGAGTTCCTGCCCGTGCCGCAGGGCGGCCGCGAGGTGGTGAGCATCCAGCCCAAACCGTCTCTCAACCCCGGCGACCAGTACCGCGTGCGTTCGCTGGTCAGTGTGCCCACCATCCGGCAGATGCGTTCAGACAGCGGTCAGTACCCCGAGTGGGTGGCCGAGCGCTATCTGGCGCTGCCGGTGGATTTCCCACCATCGGTTCGCGCGCTGGCCGAACAGATCACCGCAGGGCTGCCCGGCGCATACGATAAAGCGCTGGCCATCACGCGCTACTTGCGCGAAACGATCGAGTACCAGGAAGTGATTGATTCACCGCCGGAAGGGCGCGATCCGGTGGAATGGTTTTTGCTCGACTATCAAAAAGGCTTTTGCAAGTATTACGCGTCGGCCGAAGTGCTGATGCTGCGCTCGCTGGGTATACCGGCCCGCCTGGTGGTGGGGTATGCCGCCGGCGAATTTAACGAAGACGACCTGTTCTATCAGGTGCGCCAGAAGGACAGCCACGCCTGGCCGGAAGTGTATTTTGCCGACCTGGGTTGGGTGGAGTTTGAGCCGACCGTGGCACAGCCGGAACGCTATTGGCCGTCGGGTGAACCTTCGGCGGCTGCCAATCGCGGCGAAGCAGGCGGGGAAGACCCCTTTGCGGGCGATTTTTCCGAACAGCGCTACCGCCGCAACGAGCGCACCCTGCGGGATGACGAACTGCCGGAACCGCTGCCGCAGAAGACCTCCATCCCGCTACCCACGCCGGCGCCGGCTCCACCGGTCAGAGGCGGGTGGTGGGTTTTAATGGGCGTGACGGCGGTGATTGTCGCGGTGTACGTCGGGTATGAAGCCCGGCGCAGGAAAAACCCTCGTTTGCGCCCGGTTTCGGTGGTGCTGGACCAGGCGCTGTCGCGGCGTGGCCTGCGCGTGCCGGGCTGGCTGCGCGCCATTTCACAGCGTGCCGCGCTCACAACCATGGAGCGCCTTTTCTTGAGCGTTGACCGCATGCTAAGCCTGGCGGGCGGCCGCACAAAACCCAACCAGACCCCTGCGGAACGGGTGCGCCTGCTGGTGAAGCGTGTGCCGGATGCCGGCCTGGATGCGAAAATTCTGCTAGACGAGTACGAGCGCGCCGAATACAGCCCGCACCCGCCGGACGTGAACAAGGCCCGGCAAGCCGGGCGACGGATGCAGTGGATTGTGATCCAGTGGAGACTAGCGCGCTTACTGGCGCGACCCGATGAGCTGGACTCGGCGGTTTAACCCTCTCGCTTACAAAACGATAATCGGTCAGGCCCGGCGGATTTGAGCACGCAGGGCATCTTTGCGCGCATCCACCAGGGCCGGCATGGCGTCCAACAGGTAAAAGGGGCCAGTGCCTTCGATGCAAAACGATGCGGCGACACTGCCGTCCAGCGCGGCTTCCAGCGGCTCGTAGGTCATGCGGTAACCGGCCAGAAAGCCACCACAAAACGCATCTCCGGCGCCGGTCGGGTCAACCACACGCGCGGGGTAGGCCGGCAACACCCAACGCGCGCCGGATGAGCGCTCGTACAGGCATTGGCCGCGCGAGCCGCGTTTGATGACCACGATCTCCGGGCCAAACTGGGCCAGGCCTTCGGCCATTTCCCATATCTTCTCGGTGCGTCCCTCAAACAGGCTGAGCATTTTTTCTTCGTTGCACAACACGGCAGTGATGCCGCGCAGCAGCACGGGCAGATCGTCCCAGTAGGTGGGATTCATGTAGCCCGGCGCAGGATCGAGCGTGATGGTGGTGATCTGGCCCTGTCGCAGCACAGAGGGCAGCAGCGCGTGAGAGAGATAATCCAACGGGCAAAGATGCGCCGCGGAGGCATCCAGATAATCGCCGGGCAGATCGCTCATGCGCAGGGTCAGCGGCGAGGGCGTCTTACGTGAATCGAGCGCGGGCGGGGGCGCCTGAAATCCCAACAGTTCGGGGGGAAACGGCAGGCCGACACGCAGAAATTCGCCGATGGGATTTTCGGTTTGGCAGGTATCGGCATTGGGATAGGCGAAAAACGAGCGCAGATCGTTCACGTCGCTCACGGCGTTGACACCGCGCACATCCACCCCGCGGTTCTCCAGCCGGTCGAGCCATTCGCCGGGATAGGCGGGGTTGACGCGCGCCACCGCGCCGATATCGCGATCCCACAGGCGCAAGCCGGCCGCGGCATAAGGGAGGCTGCCGCCCAGCACGTCCAGCGCCGGACGGCCTTCCACCGGCAGGATAAAATCACGACGGAGAGATCCAAATATTAAATAACGGAGGAGCGGAGCGGCGTTCATCATTGTCACCCTGGGCTGAATGATTCAGCGGAAATTTCCCACCTGGCCAAATTATCCAAAATAGACGCACGCTTTGCCAATGGAGAAGCAAAGCGCCGGCCTAAACAGCCGGCGCGCACAGTCTGTGGAAGGAAACTAGCGTCCACCCATCTCGGCGATCTGGCGCAGCACGGCCAGCACGCCCAGACCCACTTTCACGCCGTCGCCGGCTGTCAGGCGCGGGCGATCCTCCATCTGATCCGATTTTTGGGCGAAAATGTAGGCGGCCACCGCGCCAGCCACCGCGCCGAGAATGGCGCCAAAAATGAGGGTTTTTGTTTTCCATGAATCCATATTCTTCATAACGACCTCTCAACCTATGGATGTGTCTGAACTGGAGGAGGGACGGGGGTGCGCCAGGCGCGTGGTGAGGTGTTTGACACCGGCCCAACGGCTGCGCACATTAATGGCCGGGCGCGCGGAGGCGTCCGCCGTTTTTTGAATGAGTTGATTAAGCCGCAGGATCAGTTCCTGCACGCGGTGGGCCTGCCCCGGCAGCCCGCGATAGGCTTTGACCATCAGGTAGATCAGCCCA
>DAOUGY010000216.1:0-11145 GCA_034428975.1 Anaerolineaceae bacterium
GTTGCCTTCCAGCAGGGTGACGGGGTGGGTGTGCGCGGGGATGTCGAGCAGGCTGCCGTAGCGGTCTAAAACGCCGGCGTAGGTCATGGCGTCCCTCCGGGGGATGGGAATGATTGAGAATGATTATACAGCAGGGAGTGGGCAGGAAGAAGTGGACAGGAAGAAGTAGGCAGTGGACAGTAGCCAGTGGCCAGGAAGAAGCCGGAGGCCATATCTTTTTGTTGGGGCGCGAGGAATGACAGGATGTCAGACCTCGAAGGGTATTGCGATGGGCGCCGAGGTGGGCGGATGGGCACGGGGTGGAGCGGATGTTTGAGGATGCGGCGGTTTTCCCCGTGCCCGAACGAAGAAGAATCTCCGATCGGTGGAAAGCCCCATTGTTGAGGTGCGTGCCATGCCTGAACATCAGACCCCGAAGGGTTTTGGGATGGGCGCAGGTCACGCCCGGCAAACCTTCGGGGTCTTTTTATTCAATTCGTGTCATCCGTGGATGACTTTCAATCTTCTACCAGAACATCAACCGCCCGGCGTAGGCCAGCGCACCGGCGGCCAGCAGACCCTGGCCAATGTGATACGTCACGCGCACCCAGAAGCGCCCGCGATGGATGGGCCGGACAAAGCGATCATAGGCCAGCATCATGTCCGATAGGAAGAAGAAACAGCCGCCGGTGCTGGCCATCAGCGCTGCGTTCACCGGCCATTCCATGCGCTGTGAGGTGGCCATGGCGGAGAAGAGCATCAGGCTGAGCAGGATCAGGTATCCCAGCATGGGCAAGCGCTGACGGGCAAGCTGCGGGTCGCGCCGCAGGCTGCTGTCCAGCAGGCGCCCCAGGCGGAAAGCCAGCATGGCCACGCCGGCCAGCAGGATGGAGGCGCCGCCGGTCATGGGCGGCAGGTTGGGGTTGAAACCCAGTATGTAGGCGCCGTGCGCCAGGGCAAAGGCCAGCACGCCGGCGGGAAAATAGCGTTTCGGCAGCAGCAGGGTGATGTCGCCCAGCAGCGAGAAGCCCAACGCATACGCAAACAGGCGCAGCTGCGCATCGCCGCCCGCGCTGGTCAAAAACCAGGCCAGCAGCGCTGCCAGCGCGCCGGGCTTGGTCAGCCAGCAGGCGCGCGAACGTCCGGTCCATAACGCCGCCCAATCGGCGACGGCCAGCGCCAGGGCCACCCAGAACAGCCAGCCCATCTCAGTCCTCTCCGGCGGGGCGTTCGAAGCCCAGCAGGCGCAGCGCGTCGGGGTCCTCGCGCCAGTTCTTGCTCACCTTCACGCGCAGCTCAAGGAACACCTTGCGCTGGCTCATCTCTTCGATGGATGCGCGTGCGGTGGTGCCGATGCGTTTGAGCATGGCGGCGCCCTGGCCGATGACGATGCCCTTCTGCGATTCTTTTTCCACAAAGAGCGTGGCGGCGATGTAGGCGGTGGATTCGCTGCGCTCGCTGTATTCGTCCACGCGCACGGCGATGCAGTGCGGCACCTCGTCGCGCAGGTGAATTAGGGTCGCCTCACGGATCAGGTCGGCGGCAATGTCACGCTCGTACAGGTCGGTGACCTGCTCGCTGTCGTAATAGGGCTGGCTTTCGGGCAGGCGGGCGATGATCGCTTCCAGCAATTGTTCCGAGCCGTGACCGCCCATCGCCGACAGGGTGAAGACACCCTCGGCGGAAGGCAGTAGATCGCGGGCGGCCTGCTCGCGCTGCGGCAGTTCTTCCACCAGCACGCGGTCGGCTTTGTTGAGCGCCAGCAATGTCACCGGACGGTTGGGAAGGGCGTTCAACCGCGTGGCGATCAGGCGGTCTTCGTCCGTCAGGTCCTCGCTCAAATCGATCATCCACACGATCACATCGGCGTCGGCCAGCGCATCTTCGGCCACCTGATTCATATATTCACCCAGGCGATGGACCGGCACGTGCAGGCCGGGCGTATCGACGAAGACCACCTGGGCGCGTTCGTTGGTCAGGATGCCCAGTTGGCGTTTGCGGGTGGTTTGGGCGCGCGGCGAGACGGCCGCGATCTTCTGCCCAAGCAGTTGGTTGAGCAGGGTGGATTTGCCCACATTGGGGCGCCCGATCAGGGCGACAAAACCGGCTTTAAAGGGGGCGGTCGGTTGGGTCATGATTTCCTTTCGCTGGCATCCATCAATTTGAGGTTCTCCACGCGGTGGCCTTCCAGGCGCAGCAGCCAGGCCTTGGTGTTCAGGCCGCCCGGCGCCGAGTAGCCGTGCAGGCGGCGGTCGCTGCCCACCACGCGGTGACAGGGCAGCAGTAGCGGCAGCGGATTGGCGGCCATGGCCGCGCCCACGGCACGCGCCGCGCGCGGGTGGCCCATTTCAGCGGCCAATTCGCCATAAGTGCGTACCTGGCCAAAGGGGATGGCGGCGCAGGCGCGCAGTGCCCGGGCCTGGAAGGGTTGGAAGAGGCTCCAATCCACGGGCAGGTCAAAATCCCGCCTCCGGCCGTCCAGATATTCGCCGATCTGGCGCAGAGCCTCGTCCAGCATGGGGAAGGAATCCCTCGCGCGCAGGTCGGCGAGGGGCAGGTCGGTTGTTTGGTGCTCCGCTGCGGGGATGAAATCCACGCGCAGCAGACCGCGCGGGCCGGCGGCCACGCTGACCGTTCCGATGGGAGTGTTGCGAATTTCGCCTAGATAAATCACACCGGCGCTCATATTGTTCTTTCTCTTAACAAAATCTGGTGGAACGAAGGTTCTGGAAAAGACAGGGACGCAGCGCGGAGGTTGTTCGGTGCGGTGCGTCCCGGATGCAGGTCGGCTGATGCGGCGCCGCCTTAAGCCACGGCAACCTCGTCGGCGGTCAGCGAGGGCAGTGGGGGCAGCGGGCGGGTGGTCATTTCGGAGGTCAGGTCCAGGCGGTAGCCCACCCCGCGCACGGTTTTTAAATAACGGGGGTGACGCGGGTCTTCTTCAATGGCTTCGCGCAGCCAGCTGATGTGCACGTCCAGCGTGCGGGTGTCGCCGGCGTACTCGGTATCCCACACGCGGCGGAAAAGCGCCTCGCGCTCGATGACCGCGCCGGGATTTTCCATCAACACTTGCAGCAAGGTGACCAGGCGGGGGGTCAGGCGCGTTTGGCGGCTGTTGCAGATCACCAGGCGCTGCGCCACATCCAGCTGCAGATCGCCGGTGCGCAGCACATCTTTTTTCTCAATTGGCAGCAGCGGACGAATGCGGTTGATCAGTTTTTGCAGGGTAAATGGCAGATTCAGGGTCACATCGGCTTCAACGCGCTCGCCTTTGTCCGCGTTTTGATCGAGGATCAGCACAATGGGCACGCCGGGCGCCGCCTGTCGGATGGACTGGCAGATGCGTTTGCCGCTGGTGCGCATGGAAGCGGCGTTGACCACCACCACGCTGGGCTGGTTGGCGAGCAGGTGACGCAGGGCGGCGTTCCCCGAGGGGACGCTGTCCACACGAAAGCCCTTCTTCATCAAACCGGCAAGAAAGGAAGGGCCGTCGCTTCGTTTACCTTCGATCAACAAGAGATTCGCGCTCATTCACCTTACCGTGTCGAGGGTATCTTTCGCTTTTCGGGTCCAACAAACGCTACGCCATCCTCCGGCGATGGATTGCCGGAACTCCGAGTAGGATGCGTCGCATCCATGTTGAGTTGTGAGATGCGCATTGGACGGCGCAGCCTGCATCGCCATGGGCCATTCGGCACTGCGCCTGGATCGGGCGAAAGTCACCTGCCAGGGACATGCCCTGCAAGGTTTTCCCATTATACTCCAAACTTAACAAAATTCGATTCGTATTTTCCATTGAAATGTAATTTCAATGATTTGTTAAAGAAATGAACCAATGGACTTAAGAAGAGCGGCGGGTAAGCCCGCGGCAAGTTCTGTTGATTCATCCATGCGCCCGTGTTAGAATAAATGCAGATGGATGCCGTACCCCGCACCGAGGAAAAGTGATGATGTCGCGAATGGTGGAAGTGGTCATTGACAGTGTGCGCGTCAGCCTGACAAATCAGCAGCGCGTGGTGGTCTTGCGCGAAGTGGGCGCCGAACGTTATCTGCCCATTTGGATTGGCCCGTATGAGGCCGAAGCGATCACGATTGCGCTGCAAGAGATTGAAGTGGCGCGCCCGCAGACGCATGATTTGCTCAAAAACATCATCCGTGCCTTCAAAGCGCGCCTGGTGCGCGTGGAAGTGGTGTCGTTGCGCGAGGATGTTTTCTACGGCAGCCTGGTGCTGGAGTTGAACGGCGACCTGCTCACCGTGGATGCCCGTCCTTCCGATGCGCTGGCCCTGGCGGTGCGCACGCATGTGCCCATTCTGGTGGATGCCGGCGTGCTGGACGCGGCGGCGATCATCCCGGACGATGAAGAGAAGAGCGCCGAAACCCCTGAAACGACCGACGAAGTGCCCGCCCCGACCGAAGAAGCCGCCCCCACCGGAGAAGACAATGCGCCGGGCCAGTCGCGCCTTTCGGTGTTTGAAGATTTTTTGCAGGGTCTTAACCTGGGGGATGATCTGGGTGATGACGAACAACCCGACGAACCCGATGATCGCAAGCCCGACCCACAGGCCTGACCTTTGTGTTGCAGGCCGGGGTTCCTGGTGAGCCCCGGTCTTTTTGTCCCTGATTGAGCCGCGCCGGGCTAAATTGAGATACACTTAATGGGGGCGGGTTGTCCGTGCCCATCTCATGCACAGGGTGAAGCAGGTATCCATGAGCGATTTCCCACCTTTTGAAGAAGAGCGTGCCCCCGAACCCCAGGCACAGCCGCACAGCCGCGAAGCGGAAGAAGCCGTGCTGGGCGCGGTGCTGATCAATAAGGACGCGTATTTTGACCTCGCCCAAATCCTGCAGCCCGATGATTTTTACATCGTGCGCAACCGCTGGATCTGGGAAGCCTTCACGCGCCTGCACGAAAAACGCGTGCCCATCGATTTCCTGACTTCGTGCGAGGATCTGGAACAGCACAACCAGTTGGGCGAGGTGGGCGGACCGGCCTATCTGATGGCGTTGATCAACCAGACGCCTTCCTCGCTGCATGCCGAGGCCTACGGGCACGTGGTGGAACAGCACGCCATGCGTCGGCGCATGCTGGCGGCGGCCAACGATCTGGCCCGATTGGCTTACAACCAGCAACAGACGGTGGAATCGATCCTGGACGAGGCCGAAAAATCGATCTTCGGGCTGAGCGAACGGCGCGTGCGTCACGATATTCAGCCCATTTCGCAGGTGCTCAGCGCATACTACGACCGCGTGGATCAGCTATCCCAGCGCGCCGACGAAATTCAGGGCGTGCCGACCGGCCTGACGGACCTGGACCATTTGATGGGCGGTTTACAGAAATCGGATCTTTTAATCATTGCCGGTCGCCCGGGCATGGGCAAGACCGGTTTCATGCTTTCGGTGGCCAAGACCGCCGCCCAGAAGCACCGCAAGCATGTGGCCATGTTCTCGCTGGAAATGTCCTGCGAACAATTGGTGCAGCGCCTCATGGCGCAGGAGACGGGCATCGACACCCAGCGCTTGCGCAGCGGCAGGCTGAACGATGACGAGTGGCCGCTGTTCACCCATGCCATTGAAGTGTTGAGCGACACGCCCATGTGGCTGGACGACACCCCCGGCCTGACGCCCATGCAGCTGCGCACCAAGTGCCGCCGCCTGCACATGGAATATCAACTCGATCTGGTGATTGTGGACTACCTGCAGTTGATGTCGGGCGATACGCGCAACGACAACCGCGTGCAGGAAGTCTCCTACATTTCGCGCAATCTCAAAATGCTGGCGCGCGAGCTGAACGTGCCGGTGCTGGCTGCGGCGCAGCTATCACGCGCGGTGGAACAGCGCACCGACAAGAAGCCGCAGCTCTCCGACTTGCGTGAATCCGGCTCGCTGGAGCAGGATGCCGATATTGTCATGTTCATTCACCGTCCGGACGCGATGGACGAGGACAGCCCACGCCGCAATATCGCTGAGCTGATTGTGGCCAAACACCGCAACGGCCCGACCCACCCCGGCATCGAGCTGATCTTCCGCAATAACCTGGCCCGCTTTGAAAACGCCGCCACCGCCGAGGGCCGTCCGCCAGCTTCGCGCTTCCGGCGCAACGCGGATTAACCACCATGCCCGAGTTCTCCGGCTTCCCCGATGGCAAGATGCGTCTGACGCCGCTGCCGCAACCGTTTTTTGACGAGCTGCTGCCGCTCATCGACGATCTGGTAGAGTTGAAGGTGACGCTGTGGGCCTTTCATCTGCTGGATCAGATGGAAGGCAATCTGCGCTACTTCACCGCCGCCGAACTGGCTGAAGTGCGCGGTTTGCGTCCGTTTTTGGGCGTTGATTCCCGGGCGGCGCTGCAAGATGTCCTGAAACGGGCTGTGGCGCGCGGCACGCTCTTGAGCGCGCAGCCCGACCCAAACGGCCCGGCGATTTATTTGCTCAACTCGGAGCGCGGGCGCGCCGCGCTGCGCGCGCTGCAAGCCGGCGCCTGGCAGCCGGATGCCGACCGTTTGCCGCCCGCTGCGCCGGACGAGCGCCCCAACATCTTCCGATTATATGAAGAGAATATCGGCCCGCTGACGCCAATGATGGCGGATGTGCTGCGCGAAGCCGAAACCCTGTACCCGTTGGAATGGATCGAAGACGCGCTGCGCATTGCCCTGGCCAACAACGTGCGCAAGTGGATTTACGTGGAAAAAATATTACGCTCCTGGCAGGAAAGAGGTCGCGATGCCCAAGATCGACGAAACGATAAAGAAGGTTACCGCCGCTATCTCGAAGGAGAATACGGGGACGTCGGCGAGCATTGAGCCGGACGGCGCGCCCGCCGAAACCTGCCCGATCTGCGGTGGGGTGGGTTTTATTCGCCGTGAGCTGCCGATCAGCGATCCCAATTTTGGCAAGCTGGAAGTGTGTACCTGCCAGCAGCGCAACCTGGCGCGCTCGGAAACCGAGCGCCTGTACCGCATGAGCAATTTGGAAGCCTTCGGCGGCATGACCTTTGAGACCTTCAGCGCGCTGGGGCGCAAAGGGTTGGGCGACGATCAGGTGCAATCGCTTCGATATGCCCTCAGCCAGGCGCAGCAGTATGCAATGAAGGCGAAGGGCTGGCTGGTGTTGAGCGGCACGTACGGCTGCGGCAAGACGCATCTGGCGGCGGCCATTGCCAATCAGGTGGTGCGCGCCGGCATTCGCACGCTGTTCCTCACCGTGCCCGACCTGCTGGACTGGCTGCGGTATTCCTATTCATCGGAAGAGACGACCTATGAGCAGCGCTTTGAGGAGATCCGCAATGTGGATCTGCTGGTGCTGGACGACCTGGGTACGCAGAACACCACCGCCTGGGCGGCCGAAAAGCTCTTCCAGATCATCGATTATCGCTATTTGCGCCGCCTGCCGCTGGTGGTGACCACCAACCTGTCCTTTGCCGAGATTGACGAGCGCATCCGCTCGCGCCTGTCGGACCCCGACCTGGCGACGCAGGTGCGCATCAGCGCGCCGGATTACCGCTCGCCGGTGCAGGAAACGCGCGATCCGCTGCTGCACCATCTGACGCTGCTGGCCGGCAAGACGTTTGGGAATTTCAGCGACCGCCAGCCGGAAAAGCTGCCGGTTGATTTGCAACAAAGCCTCACGAAGGCTTTCCGCGCGGCGCAGGAGTATTCCGAGAAGCCGCGCGGATGGCTGGTGTTGATGGGCGACTACAGCACCGGCAAGACGCATCTGGCGGCGGCGATTGGCAATTATCGCAAGGGCCTGGGCGAGGATGTGATTTTTGTGGTCGTGCCCGATTTGCTCGATCACCTGCGCGCCACGTTCAACCCGGCCAGCAATGTGTCGTATGACGAGTTGTTTGACCGTGTGCGCAGCGCGCCGCTGCTAATTCTGGATGATTTGGGCACGCAAAGCGCCACGCCCTGGGCGCGCGAGAAGCTGTATCAGTTGTTTAATTTCCGTTATAACGCCCAACTGCCCACGGTGATCACCACGGCCAGCAGTTTTGAGGAAATTGACGCGCGCATTCGCAGCCGCATGTTGGATGAGCGTTTTTGCAAGACGTACAAGATTCTGGTGTCGCCGTATCACGGGCGCAGCGGGGCGGCGGAAAAACCGCGCCGCACGCGCCGCCTGGCCGATTGACGTTGTTTAACTAGATATGGGGCATAGCCTCTTTGTACGGGTACGGGGATAGGGTTCGGTGCCATGGATTGCCCGCGAAACCCGTGCCCCAGGGGCACAGGCTGTTGGGTTGCAACAGGCTGAAACAACCGCTTTTCCCCCCTCAACGTTCACCCTGCGCCGGCCGCTCGCGCCGCCCTTTCCGATATAAATAAGATAATATTGACAAAAATAAGGTAATTATTATAATCAGTGCAACCCTGCTTGATCTGGCAGCGGATGATTCATCCCACTGTATCGAGGAGTTTGCATGTTTACTGGTTTCTTACTGGCACTTCGCGAAGGTCTGGAAGCGGCCCTGATTCTGGGGATGGTGCTGGGCGCGCTGCGCAAACTGAACCGCATGGACCTGACCCGCCCGGTGTGGCTGGGCGCGGGTCTGGCGGCGGGCCTCAGCCTGACGGCGGCCCTGGCGCTGCGCGCGTTGGGCGCCACGCTGGAGGGCACGGCCGAGTTGGCTTTTGAAGGCATCAGCATGTGGCTGGCCGCCGGCGTGCTGACCTGGATGATCTTCTGGATGCAGCGCCAATCCCGTTCCTTGCGCAGCGGCATTGAAAATCAGGTGCAAGCTTCAACGCTGGGCGGCGCGGGCGCGCTGTTTGGGCTGGCGTTCACCGCCGTGATCCGCGAGGGCATTGAGCTGGCGCTATTCCTGCTGGCGGCGGGGCAGGCCAGTGAATCGGCCCAACCGTTTTACGGCGCGCTGCTCGGTCTGGCGGTGGCTGCGCTGATCGGCTGGCTGGGGGCGCGTTCGGCGGTGCGCCTGCCGCTCTCCAGTTTCTTCCGCGTGACCAATGCACTGCTGCTGCTCTTTGCCGCCGGGCTGGCGGCGCACGGCATGCACGAGTTTGTCGAGGCCGGTTGGCTGCCCGCGTTGATCGACCCGCTTTATAACATCAACCCGCTGCTGGATGAAAACTCGATCGGCGGCTCGCTGCTCAAAGCCCTGTTTGGCTACAACGGCAACCCGGCACTGATTGAAACGCTCGTCTATCTGGCGTATCTGGCGGTGCTGGGCGTGGTGCTGCGCCTTCAGGCTGCGCCGCGCGCAGCTCAAACCGCGTAAGGGGTTCGGACGCACAAGAAAAACGCCGGGCGGAGATTGTCTCCGTCCGGCGAATGGTTTCACTCATCCAGTCTACGGCGCCGGTTGGATATCCACCACGCTGCCAAAGCTGTTGACCTTCAACACCCACTGGCTGCCCACCGTGCACTGGCTGTACAGATCATAATCGGTGGTGTTGAGCGTGTAGGTCTGCCCGTCGGCCTCGAAAACGATCTGGTAGCTCTCGCTGCGTTCGCCTTCGCGTTCTCCGGTGGTCAGGTTGACATTGGGCCAGCGCGCGCCCAGGTCGCTGCCCTGATCGACGATTTGATTGACCACCACCCACTCTTGCGCGGTGTAGGTGCAGTAATCGGCGTAGACTTCGTACACGCAATCCTGCACCACCTCGGCAAAACCGTTACCGCGGTCGACGGTGTAGGGCGTGCCGCATACCTTCTCCGAGCGGCCGTTGGCGGCGGGCTGATCCTGCTGCGCGTAGAGCTTCTCGCTGCACGTGCCAATCATCGCGCCGGAGGGAATCTCGTCGCGCCAGTTCTCGCGCTGCACATCGCGCAGGGCCACGATTGAAATGGTGCGCGTCCAGTTCACCGACTGCACGCGGCCGATCTGCTCGTTGGTGCGGGTGAGCAGCACGATGATGAGAATCACCAGCGCCAAAAGTCCCACGCCGATGCCGATCATCAACGGGCTGCAGCCGGTCTTGCCGGTGGGCTTGGGCGCGGCAGCCGGCGCAGCTTTGAGCGGCGCGCCGCACTGCTTGCAATGGCTGGCGTCTGCCGGGTTGGGCGTGGCGCAGGCCGGGCAAGGCACTTCGGCTGCCGGGCCGCTCTGAAATGCGCCCAGCACGGCGCCGCTTTCTTTGGCCTTGCCTTCTTTTAAGTCGGCGCCGCATTGCGAGCAGGTGGCCGACCCGGCCGGGTTGGGCGTGCCGCAAAAACCGCAGTGAAAATCGGAGCCGGCGCGGGCGCGAGCCAATTCCTGCTCGTCCTTGACGAACTCCATTTCCGCAGGCTGCTCAAACTTCACATCGGCGGGCTGGGGGGCGCCGCAGCTCTGGCAATATTTAAACGGCCCCGGGTTGCGCGTGCTGCAATGTCCGCACGTCCAGATCAGGCGAATGAACCCCAAACTTTCCTTCGGCATTCCAGATCCTCCTCATCGGGTGGCGATAGCGTACCTTATTTGTACCATAAAAGCGGGCGGGACGAATGCGCGCTTTACCGGTTGAATTTGGCCGCCCGCCGCCGGGTTGCCTTGACGGAACAGCGTATGTTTGATAGACTCGCCTTTCGTTACAGCGCGACTCAGGCGAATCGAATCGCCAGATTCCTTGCCATGAACGGAAGGCTCTGGTATAATCTGCCACGCAGTTGGTACGACAATTAACAATTTAGCGCCGATGTAGCTCAGTTGGCAGAGCAGCCGCCTTGTAAGCGGCGGGTCAAGGGTTCGATTCCCTTCATCGGCTTGGTTGCGCGCTGGCGAGTGTGTGGATCACCGATCCACCCACTCTCGAGCCGGCAACGGTTCAAAACGGGCGGTTACCCAAGTGGCCAACGGGGACTGACTGTAAATCAGTTGGAGACACTCCTTCGGAGGTTCGAATCCTTCACCGCCCACTGGCTTTTTATGGCCAACAATTTAAAGCAATGCAGGTCGCAGCCGCGGCAAGCCCTCATAGCTCAGTAGGTAGAGCACGCCCTTGGTAAGGGCGGGGTCATGGGTTCAACTCCCATTGAGGGCTCTTTTTGCCGAATAAAACAGAATGCCTTTTTTGCGAGGAGCGAAGGAGTTTACGAATGGGAAAGCAGAAGTTTGATCGTTCGAAGCCGCATTTGAACGTGGGTACGATGGGGCACATCGACCACGGGAAGACGACCCTGACGGCCGCGATTACGAAGTACTGCGGTTTTCTGGGGAACGCCGAA
>DAOUGY010000217.1:0-5099 GCA_034428975.1 Anaerolineaceae bacterium
TTCGGCGTTCCCCAGAAAACCGCAGTACTTCGTAATCGCGGCCGTCAGGGTCGTCTTCCCGTGGTCGATGTGCCCCATCGTACCCACGTTCAAATGCGGCTTCGAACGATCAAACTTCTGCTTTCCCATGAGTTTTGACTCTCCTTATAAAAAGCTTTGATTACTGCTTATGATTTCAGAATTTTCTCGGCAATCGACGGGCTGACCGGCGCGTAGTGGTCGAACTCCATGGAGAAGACCCCGCGTCCCTGCGTCGCCGAGCGCAGTTCGGTGGTGTAACCGAACAGTTCCGCCAGCGGCACCAGGGCATGGGCAGCCTGGGCATTGCCCGCGCGCATTTCCATGCCCTGAATCATCCCGCGGCGCGCGCCCAACTGGCCCAGCACATCGCCAAGATACTCTTCCGGCATCACCACTTCCACCTTCATCACCGGCTCCAGCAGCACCGGAGCGCCTTTCTGGAAACCTTCCTTGAAGCCGAAAATGGCGGCCAAACGGAAAGCCATTTCGTTCGAGTCGACTTCGTGATACGACCCGTCGATCAGGCTGACTTTCATATCGGTGACCGGGTAACCGGCCAGCACGCCCGATTCCGCCGCTTCGCGCACGCCCTTTTCCACCGCGGGAATATATTCCCGGGGAATGGAGCCGCCCACGATTTTGTCTTCAAAGACAACACCGTTGCCGCGTTCGAGCGGTTCGAGGTTGAACACCACATGCCCGTACTGACCGCGCCCACCCGACTGCTTGGCATACTTGTAATTGACGTTCATCACCGGCCGGGTGATGGTTTCGCGGTAGGATACACGCGGGCGGCCGACATTGGCCTGCACACGGAATTCACGCAGCATGCGGTCGACCAGCACATCCAGATGAAGCTCGCCCATGCCCGCGATCAGCGTCTGTCCGGTGTTCTCATCGGAATGAACGCGGAAGGTCGGATCTTCTTCGGCCAGGCGGCGCAACGCTTCGCCCATCTTCTCCTGGTCGGCGGTCGTCTTGGGCTCAATCGCCACTTCGATGACCGGCTCGGGGAAGGAGATGCTCTCAAGCACGATGCGGTTGCTGGAATCGCACAGCGTATCGCCGGTGAAGCTCTCTTTCAGGCCCAACACCGCGCCGATATCGCCGGCATACACTTCGGTGATGTCCTCGCGGCGGTCGGCGTACATGCGAATCAAGCGGCCGATGCGTTCGCGCTTACCCTTGCTGGAGTTGTAGACCATCTCGCCCTGGGTGACCTTGCCCGAATACACGCGGAAATACGCCAGCCGGCCCATGTACGGGTCGGAGACGATCTTGAACACCAGCGCGCTCATCGGAGCATCGTCCAGTGCTTCGCGAGTCAGTTCTTGACCAGTTTCGGGGTTGGTGCCATTCACCGCCGGGATATCCAGCGGGGAGGGCAGATAATCAATCACGGCATCCAGAACCGGCTGCACGCCCTTGTTGCGCAGCGAAGAGCCGCAGAACACCGGCGTGGCCTGAGTTTTCAGCACCGCGCCGCGCAGCGCCTTCTTCAGCTCATCGATCGAAATCTCGTCGCCTTCCAGATACTTGACGATCAGATCGTCATCCAGCTCGGCGATTTTCTCCAGCATTTCGGCGCGCATGCTTTCGGCCTGCGAGCGCAGATCCGCCGGGATTTCGGCAATGCGCGGTTCGCGCCCCTGTTCGTCATCCCAGTAGATGGCCTGCATGCTCAACAGGTCAACCACACCCACAAAGGCCGCTTCGCTGCCGATGGGCAGCTGCATGGCAATAGGGTTGGCGCCCAGGCGCTGGCGAATCGATTCGATCGTGCGCTCATACGAAGCGCCGACGCGATCCATCTTATTAACGAAACAAATGCGCGGTACGGCATAGCGGTCGGCCTGTCGCCAGACCGTCTCACTTTGCGGTTCCACGCCTTGCACCGCATCAAAAACAACAACGCCACCATCCAAAACACGCAGCGAGCGTTGAACTTCAGCGGTGAAGTCGATATGCCCGGGAGTGTCGATGACATTGATCTGATAGTCCTTCCACTCCGCAGTCACCGCCGCTGAAACGATGGTGATACCGCGTTCGCGTTCCTGGACCATCCAGTCTGTAACGGTGGTACCATCATCTACCGAGCCGATTTTGTACGTCTTGCCCGTGTAGAACAGGATACGCTCCGTTGTCGTGGTTTTACCCGCGTCAATGTGAGCGATGATCCCAATATTTCGGTACCGGTCTAAAGAAAATACTCGAGCCATTCAACACCTTTCCGGGTATAACGCTTCGCCATTACATCCGGTAATGTGAGAACGCGCGATTGGCTTCCGCCATTTTATGGGTCTCTTCGCGCTTGCGCACGGCCGAGCCCTGGTTGTTGGCGGCATCCATCAGTTCTGCCGACAGTTTTTCCGCATAGGAATGACCGGTGCGGGAATTGGCAGCGTCCAGAATCCAGCGCATGGCCAGGGTCACGCGGCGTTCCGTGGGCACTTCAATCGGCACCTGGTACGTGGCACCACCAACGCGGCGGGGGCGCACTTCCACATTGGGGCCGACGTTCTTGAGGGCCTGTTCCAACACTTCGATCGGGTGACGACCGGTGCGTTCCTTGACAATATCCAGCGCATCATACATCACACTGGTTGCCAGGCTCTTCTTGCCGTCATGCAGCATACGGTTGATGAAATGCTGCACATAAAGGCTCTGGTAGCGGACGTCAGGCAGGACTTCACGCTTTTCGGGATTGGTACGTCGCATGCAAATTCTCCGTCAAATGAACACTGAATTGGATTACTTCGTCGCCGCGTGTTTGGAGCCGTACTTCGAGCGGCCCTGCTTGCGTTTGGCAACGCCGGTGGTATCCAGCGCGCCGCGCACGATGTGATAGCGCACGCCCGGCAGGTCTTTCACACGACCGCCGCGGACCAGCACCACCGAGTGCTCCTGCAGCTGGTGACCTTCGCCCGGAATGTAGGCCGTCACTTCGATGCCGTTGCTCAGGCGAACGCGGGCGATTTTGCGCAAAGCCGAATTCGGCTTCTTGGGGGTCATGGTGCGAACGACGGTGCAAACCCCACGCTTCTGCGGGGAACCATCTTCACGGCGCGTGCGGCGCTGCTTTTCCGTGTTGAAGGTGTACTGCAGAGCGGGTGACTTGCTCTTGGCCTTCTTGCTCACACGACCTTTGCGGATCAACTGATTGATTGTTGGCACGTTCCTTTGCCTCCGAAAAAATTTTGCCGTGGCGAATGATCGCCGCTTGTTGATTTTGCCTCTCCAATAAGGAAGGCCATCCCTTGCAATGATGGCCTCACCTTGGTGGGGTTCGGGCAACGTCGATCCGTTGCCACACAGGGCAACGGGGAGAGATTATAACACGGGGGTAGAACAGCGTCAAGACAGGCTGCCTTCCGCCGCGTGATAACCAAAACATACCGCTTCAATTGCTCATCCCTGCAAAACTTTCGAACTTTGGACGGAGTAGGTTCTTCCAAAGCCCACTTTCTGCTTTAACCGGCGGCGCCAAATGCGCCGTTGCCCGGGGATGAGGGCCGTTCAATTGTGCTCCGGCGCAGGCGCCGGATGAAACAATGGGGGAATGTCGCCATCCCCCCCTGTTCTCAAGGAGTTATTCCAGCAGGTCGTCCAGGCCTTCGCCCAGTCCCAACAGGCCGGTGGTCACTTTCGGCGGACGCACGCGTTCTTCGTCCTTGCCAAAGCGGATCGTCTCGCCGTTGTCCATCACCGCTTCCACCGCCAGACCCAGGCTTTGCAGTTCTTTGACCAGCACGCGGAACGACGCCGGCAGGCTGGGTTCTTCGATCTGTTCGCCCTTGACGATGGCTTCGTAGGTGCTGACGCGCCCCTGCACATCGTCGGATTTGACCGTGAGCATTTCCTGCAGGGTGTAGGCCGCGCCGTACGCTTCCAGCGCCCACACTTCCATTTCACCGAAGCGCTGGCCGCCGAATTGCGCCTTACCGCCCAGCGGCTGCTGGGTGACCAGGCTGTACGGGCCGGTCGAGCGGGCGTGCACTTTGTCTTCCACCAGGTGGTGCAGCTTGAGCATGGTCATCACGCCCACAGTCACCGGCTGGTCGTACGGCTGACCGGTCTTGCCATCGCGCAGGATCTGCTTGCCCAGGATGGGCATGGGGATCTCTTTTTCCAGCATGAACGCGTCGGCCTTGGCACGGATGTCTTCTTCCGCCAGGTCGTCCACGTTCTCGCCGTGGCTCTTCAACCACAGGCGCAGGCAGGCCGAAATCGCCAGCGGGTCCTTCTCATCTTCCGCCGAGCTGAATTCGACGTTTTCCATCGTTACCAGCTCTTCGGGGTTGTAACCATTTTCGCGCAGCCATTCGCGCATGGTGCACCAGCGCGCATACACCGGATCGCTCGTCAGGCGGTAGACATCGTAGCCCTTGTCGCCCAACCACTGCTCCAGATACAGCATGCGCACTTCTTCATCGTCGCGCACCGTGCTCAAATCCACTTCGGCGGCCATCAGTTCTTCCCAGGCGCGCTCGCCGATCTCGATCCAGGCCCGTTCCAGCAGCCAGGCACGAGCCAGTTCGGCTTCAATTTCGTTTTCATTGGCGCCGTCGAACACGGGCGTCACCGAGCGGAAGCCCAGGCTGCGCGCCGCCCAACCCAGGTGAACTTCCAGCACCTGGCCGATGTTCATACGGCCGGGAACGCCCAACGGGTTGAGGATAATATCCACCGGCGTGCCGTCGTCGAGGTACGGCATGTCTTCCACCGGCACCACGCGAGAAACCACGCCCTTGTTGCCGTGGCGGCCGGCCATCTTATCGCCCGCGGTGATCTTGCGGCGCTGCGCCACCGAGACGCGCACCATCATATCCACGCCGGCCGACAGGTCGGTGTTGTCTTCGCGGGTGAAGACCTTAACATCCACCACCTTGCCGCGTTCACCGTGCGGCATGCGCAGCGAAGTGTCTTTCACGTCGCGCGATTTCTCACCGAAGATGGCGCGCAGCAGGCGCTCTTCGGGGGTCAATTCTTTTTCACCCTTGGGCGTGATCTTGCCCACCAGGATGTCGTTCGGGCCAACTTCGGCACCGATGCGGATGATGCCTTGCTCATCCAGATCC
>DAOUGY010000218.1:0-20433 GCA_034428975.1 Anaerolineaceae bacterium
AGGAACATGCCCCACACGGCGGGCCGCACTTTGGCGGTTTGGTCAAACACGCCGTTGGCGGCCATCTCCGCCGTGCGCCGCGTTTCTTCGTCGCGGAAGATCCAGGCCATGATCAGGCCGATGAGGATGCCAAAGCCGATGGAGAGCACCAGGCGCGCGATGGCGATATCAAAGCCGATGGCCGCGCCGGTGTAGGTGATGGCGAGGATGTTGATGGCCGGGCCGACGAACAGGAAGGTGATGGCCGGGCCGAGGCCGGCGCCGCGCTTCCAAATGCCGGCGAAGAGCGGCAGGATGGTGCACGAGCACACCGCTAGAATGAATCCGCCAAAGGCCGAGGCGGGGTAGCTGATCCACTTGGATGCTTTGGGCCCGAGGTAACGCGTGACGGCTTCTTTGGGGATCATGGTGGACAGAAAGCCGGCGATGACGAAGGCCGGCACCAGGCAGAGCAGCACATGTGCCGCCAGATAATCCAGCAGGCTGGTCCAGCCGGACCACAACAACATACCCAGATAATCCAAAACCGGTTGCATGGAAAGCAGACCTCACATTCAATGAATTGAATACGATGCGTGCAAAAGGAAGGGCGGCGCGGCGGCCGCCCGGGGATGAGTTAAGCGGCGGCTTCTTTCAACCAGGCCTGGATTTGCGCCGGGGTGGGGATGCGCCCGGACACGACGACTTTCTCGTTGATCACCAGTCCGGGGGTGGACAGGATGGGGTATTTGTAAATCTCATCCATATCGGTGACCTTGATGATTTCGGCCTCAATGCCCAGCGCTTCCACCGCCAGGTGGGCGTGGTTTTCCACGCGCTTGCAGTTGGCACAGCCGGGACCGAGTACTTTAATGGTGATCATGACATTCTCCTGAGGTGAGTGAGATTATCCCTGTTTGGGGATGGAGCAATGGGGGCAGGTACAGACGGGCTGCACCCGTTCGGGGGCTTTTCGTGGTTGGCCGGTTAAATGGTAGACGCTGTCGAGCAGGTCAAAAATGCCGGGCGTGGTGACGCGGTAGAAGATGTTCCAGCCGTCACGGCGGTCGGTGATCCATCCGGCCTCGCGCAGCACGGCCAACTGCTGCGAAATGTAGGCCTGGCGGAAACCGGTGTAGGCTTCCATGTGGCAGACGCAGTGCTCTCCGTCGCGCAGTATCTCCAGGATGGCCAGGCGGCCGGGGTGGGCCAGCAATTTAAAGATTTGCGCGGTTTCTGGCAGCGGACCGTCCATCACATTCATTTCCATGAATGTGATTATAGGCCGCAGGCGCCGGCCTGTCAATGCGCTGCGGAAAAATTGTGATCAATGTCACTATATAGATGTTTATGATCTAAAATGGGGGATTGAAACCAACCAACGGGCGTGCTATGATGAGGGCGCTCCCATTTCACCCTGCAACGTAAACCACAGCTCACCGGCATCTACCGCTTGCCGTGAAGTGAACCCCGGCATTTCTTTTCCGTTTTAACTTCAGAAAGGAAGAAAACAAGATGGACTCTCTGGCGTGGACGAGTATGATGGAGCCGCTGCTGGCGTTGGCCCAGCAAATGGAGGGCGTCGGGCAGTACAGCCTGGCCAAATTGGCCCGAGCCGCTGCCGATTCGCTGGGACGACAAGCCGCGTATCGCCACCGCACGCACCGCGACGGGCCGGCGCTGGCAGCTGAAACGCGCCGGCTGGCGGAGGATCTGGCGGCGCTGGGGTTGGACGGCGGGCTGCCGGAGGCCATGCGGCGCGGCGCGCAGGCTCTGGACGAAGGGCGCCTGCCGCTGCTGGGCGACACCCCTCATCCGTATGTTTGTCGTACGTGCGGTCAGGTTGCAATGGGCGCGCCGCCGGAAATTTGCCCTGCCTGCGGCGCGTGGGGCGAGACTTTTCAATGGTTTGCGCCCATCTACTGGCTGGACGCGTTGGACCCGCCCGCTGCGCTGCGCACGTTGCGGCGCATGCCGGAGGAATTGAGCGCGCTGTTGGATGGTTTGCCCGCCGGGGCGGAAGGCCGCGTGCCGCAGGACGGCGGCTGGGACATGCGCAGCACCGTCAACCACCTGCGCGACGCCCAGGGAGTGCTGGCCTACCGCATCGACCTGTTTTTGAAGGAAGAGCACCCGCTGCTGGAATCCAAAGCCATATTCGAATGGGCGGATCGGGCCGAAGCGCGCCCACCCACCCTGATGGAGATTTTCAACGATTACAAGGCCGGGCGCGAAGCGCTGCTGGATCGTCTGGAAAAGCTGCCCATTTTGGATTGGTGGCGCACGGGGTTCCATGAGGAATTTGGCACGATCTCGATTAAACAGCAGGTCAGCTATTTTGCCGCGCACGAACTGACCCATTTGCCGCAAATCGCCGCGCTGCGCCGGGAAGGAGGGGCGGTCTAAAGCGGACAGCCCAAAATCTCGCCATACTCCCAGGTCCTCTGCGGGCCGTTGCCTGGCAGGGATTGGGACATGCGCCTGCCCTATTGTGCTTTTTATCACATACCCTGACTTAATTTGTCTTTAATGTGCTAATTGACACGGCCCTTTTGTCGTGCTATGATAATTTATGTCTTAATGGTATGTTTCTATTGCTATAACAACCTGAAACCTACATCGAATTCCCCATTATCCAAACAACCGAATAAGCCGCTTCTTTCTACGTGATCTTGGCAAGTGGAGGGCTTCCAAATGGATTCTCAAGTAGAGAGCGTCATGCAATCATTGGCCAAACGAGGGGTGTCCCGCCGGGATTTTCTTAAGTTCTGCGGGGCGATGGCCGTGGCATTGGCCTTGCCGCGCAGCGCCGCCGGTCAGATCGGGCGCGCCCTGGCCGCCACCAAACGCACGCCGGTGGTCTGGCTGGAGCTGCAAGATTGCGCCGGTTGCAGCGAGGCTTTCCTGCGCGCTTCGCACCCCACGGCGGTGGAAACCATCCTCGACGTGCTGTCGGTCGATTACCATGAGACGATCATGGCGGCGGCCGGCAAGCAGGCCGAGGAAGCCAAAGCGGCCACGATTAAGGCCGGTGGTTACCTGCTGGTTGTGGAAGGCTCCATCTCGCTGGCCGACGACGGGGTGTACTGCTGCGTGGGCGGGCGGTCCTCGCTGGACCTGCTGACCGAAGCGGCGAAGAACGCCGTGGCGGTGGTGGCGGTGGGCAACTGTGCCACCTTTGGCGGGCTGCCCAAGGCGAACCCAAACCCCACCCAGGCCGTGGGGGTGATGGACATCGTCAAGGACAAGCCGGTGCTCAACATCCCCGGCTGCCCAATGAATCCGGTCAACCTGACCGCCACGGTGGTACATTACCTGACCTTTGGCGCGCTGCCCGAAATGGACAGCCTGCACCGTCCGCTCTTTGCCTTCGGTCAGCTCATTCACAACAACTGCGAGCGGCGCGGGCACTTTGACCGCGGCGAGTTTGTGCGCGCCTGGGGCGATGCGGGGCACCGCGCCGGCTGGTGCCTGTACCAGATGGGCTGCAAGGGGCCGATTTCGTATCACAACTGCCCGATTGTGCGCTACAACGATGGGACCAGCTGGCCGATTGGCGCCGGGCACCCCTGCATTGGCTGCTCCGAGCCGAATTTCTGGGATCAGGCCACCTATGTGCCAATTGACCTGGATACCTTCACCCCGCCGGTGGCGTATGCGCCGGTGGAGCCGTCGACCGACGGCATCACCCCCCAGGGCGCGGCGGTGACCGGCGGCGCGGTGGGCATGGTGGCGGGCGCCACCCTGGCCTTCGGCTATATGATCATGACACGCCGCAACCAGCACCTGGAGCCCAGGGTTGAAACCCGCGAACCCACCGAAGACGGGCATGCGCACCCCGAAGAGCCAAAGGAGTGATCCATGGCCACCTCCAGACGGGATTTTCTTAAAATAACCGGGGCCGGGTTGGCGGCGGCCGCCATCCCCGGCGGCGCGGCGCAGGCCAAAAGCACCGGCGCGGATGCGGAAAACAGCGCGTCGATGTTGTATGACGCCGATAAATGCGTGGGCTGCCGCGCCTGCCAGATGGCTTGTAAAAAGCGCGCCGGCCTGCCCTCCGAATTGGACGCCAGCGGCCTGTACGAAGACCCGCGCGATCTGTCGGCCAAAACCTGGACGATGATCAAGCTGTACGAAGAAAACGACGTGCATGCCTTTGTCAAACAGCAGTGCATGCATTGCATTGAGCCGGCATGCGTGTCGGTTTGCCCGGTGGGCGCGCTGCAAAAGCTGGAAAGCGGCCCGGTGGTGTACCATGCAGAACGCTGCATCGGCTGCCGCTACTGCATGGCGGCCTGCCCGTTCGGCATTCCCAAGAGCGAATGGGACAAGGCGCTGCCTCTCATCCAGAAGTGCGATTTTTGCGCCGACCGCCAGGCACAGGGGCTGGCACCGGCCTGCGGCGAAGCCTGCCCGACCGGCGCGCTCATTTCGGGCACGCGCGGGCAGATGTTGCAAGTGGCCAAAGAGCGCATTCGCTCCACCAGCAAATACTTCCCGCACGTCTACGGCGAGACCGAGGCCGGCGGTACATCGATGCTTTACATCGCGCCGGTGCATTACAAACACCTGGGCTTCCCCGAACTGACCAACCTGTCCTTGCCGAGCATCACCTGGCCCTACCTGAAATCGGTGCCGGCGTTGATTGCGGTGATGGTCACGCTCAGCACGGGAATATATCTGCGCACGCACCGCAACAACAACGGGGACGGCGCGGACAAGAAGGAGGGCTGAGATGGCGACGCAGACCTTTCAACAACGGTATCCTCAGCTTCACCTTCGAAAATACCCCATCGGCCCGGGCATCATCTTCATCTGGGTGTTGGGCGCGTTGGGCATGGGCGTGGCGGTCTACCGCTGGTTTGCCGGCCTGGGCGCCACCACCAACCTGAGCGACGGTCGCGGCTGGGGGCTGTGGATCAGTTTTGACATGATGAGCGGTATCGGCCTGGCGGCCGGGGCCTTCACCGTGGCGGCGGTGGTGTACATCTTTAACCTGAAGAAGTATTACCCCATTGCGCGTCCGGCCATTCTGACCGGTTTCATCAGCTACCTGCTGGCGGCGCTGACGCTGCTGGTGGATCTGGGGCAACCGCAACACATCTGGCACTTGCTGATCTACTGGAACATTCACTCGCCCCTGTTTGAAATCGGCTGGTGCGTGATGCTCTACACCACTGTACTGGCGCTGGAATTCAGCCCGATTTTGTTTGAAGCGCTCGGTTGGAAAGTGCCGCTCAAAGTCATTCGCGGCATCACCATCCCGCTGATTGTCGCGGGCATCACCCTCTCCACCATGCACCAGTCCACGCTGGGCACCATGCTCACCATCCTGCCGTACCGTATTCACCCGCTGTGGTATTCGCGACTGTTGCCGGTGTACTTCTTCCTGACGGCGATCGCCGCCGGGCTGGCGATGACGGTCTTTGAATCGTATCACTCGGCGCGGGCATACGGCTTTCCGTTTGAGATCAAAATTCTATCCAAACTGGTGCGGATCATCCCATTTGTGCTGGGCCTGTACCTGCTCATCCGTCTGGGCGAATTGTTCCTCACCGGGCGCTATCTAAACCTGTTGGAGGGCGGCGCGCCGGCCATCATGTGGCTGATCGAGATCGGCGGTGGGGTGGTGATTCCCCTGCTCTTCTTTGCCGACCCGAAAACGCGCAACGACCCCAACGGTATTGTCTGGGCGGCGTATTTCACCATGGGCGGGCTGATTCTCAACCGCATTAACACCAGCATGATCTTCTTTGACGGTGCTTTTTACATGCCGAGCTGGTCGGAGCTGGCGGTGACCATCGGGCTGACCTGCCTGGGCGTCATCTTGTTTGACGCCGCGGTGCGCTTCCTGCCCATGTTCCCGGAGCCCAAACCGGAAACCACCAAAGTGCTTTAATCCTGCATTCAACCCGAGGAGATTAAGATGACCAAGATTGCCATTGACCCCATCACCCGCATTGAGGGCCACCTGCGCATTGAGGTGGAGGTGGACGGAGGCGTGATCACCAAGGCGTGGAGCAGCAGCACGATGTTCCGCGGCATCGAAATTATCCTGAAAGGACGCGACCCGCGCGATGCGTGGACCTTCACCCAACGCATTTGCGGTGTCTGAACGACGGTACACGCACTCAGCTCCGTGCGAGCTGTTGAAGATGCCCTGGGGATCCAAATCCCGACCAATGCCCGCTTGATCCGCAACATCATTGAAGCCATTCAATATGTGCAGGATCACGTTGTCCACTTCTACGCGCTGCATGCGCTCGACTGGGTCGACATCACCTCGGCGCTGAAGGCCGACCCGGTTGCCACATCCAAACTGGCGCAATCCATCTCCGATTGGCCGAAATCGAGCGCGGATTACTTTGCCGGGGTGCAGGCCAAACTGAACGGCTTTGTTTCCAGCGGGCAGTTGGGCCCGTTTGCCAACGCCTACTGGGGTCACCCGGCGTACAAACTTCCGCCCGAAGCCAACCTGATGGCCGCGGCGCATTATCTCGAAGCGCTCAACTGGCAGCGCGAGGTCATTCGCGCGCACGCCATTCTGGGCGCCAAGAACCCGCACCTGCAAACCTACCTGGTGGGCGGCATGTCGCTGCCCATCGACCCCAACAGCCAGGCCGGATTGAACGCCGACAAGATCGCCCAGTTGCTCTCGCTCTTTGCGCAGGCCAGGGAATTTGTGGAGAAGGTCTACCTGCCGGATGTGCTGGCGGTGGCGCCCTTCTACCTGGATTATGCCGGCCTGGGCGAGGGCCTGGGCAATTTCATGTCCTACGGTGACCTGCCGTTGATCGACAATTTTGACCCCAACAAACCCGGCGATCTGTTCTTCCCGCGCGGCGTGATTTTGAATCGCGACCTGAGCCAGGTGCTGCCGCTTGACCCGGCCAAGATCAGCGAGTATGTGACCCATTCATGGTTCAGCTATGCCGACGAGAAGAAAGGCTTGCACCCCTCGGAAGGCGAAACCACCCCCAATTACACCGGCCCCAAGCCGCCCTATGAGTTTCTCAACACCGACGACAAATACTCCTGGCTGAAGGCGCCGCGCTACGACGACAAATCCATGGAAGTGGGTCCGCTCTCGCGCATGTTGATCGCCTACGTATCGGGGCACGAACGCGTGAAATACTGGGTGGATGCGGTGCTGAAGGCGCTGGATGCGCCGGCGGACGTGCTCTTCTCGACGCTGGGGCGAACCGCGGCGCGCTGCATTGAATCGCTGGTGCTGGCCGAACAGTTGGAGCCGTGGACGCGCGAGCTGGCGGCCAATATCGCTTCGGGCGACCTGCGCATTCATGAAAACCTGCACTGGGACCCGTCCACCTGGCCGGCGGAATCAATGGGCTGGGGCTGGAGCGAGGCGCCGCGCGGCGCGCTGGGGCACTGGATTCACATCAAAGACGGCAAGATCGAAAACTATCAGGCGATTGTGCCCTCCACCTGGAACGGCTCGCCGCGCGATGCCAAAGATGTGCCCGGCGCATACGAAGCCGCGCTGGTGGGCATGGCGGTGGCCGACCCGAACCAGCCGCTCGAAATTTTACGCACGGTACACTCGTTTGATCCGTGCATGGCCTGCGCGGTGCATGTTCTCGACCCCAATGGGGTGGAGATCACGCGCGTGGTCGTGACGGAATAAGCGCATGACCGCCAAAACCCTGGTTTTGGGCGTGGGCAACCTGCTGCTCTCGGACGATGGCGTGGGCGTGCATGTGGTGCAGCGCTTGCAGGAGCGGCAGGCCCTGCCGGAGGATGTGCAACTGGTGGACGGCGGCACCTGCGGCCTGGACCTGCTGCATTTTCTGGAGGGCGTGGAGCGCCTGATTGTGGTGGACGCGGCCAACATGGGCCTGCCGCCGGGCAGCATTCGGCGGTTGGAAGGGGACGCCGTGCCGGCGTTTCTGGCGCAGAAGGTCTCGCCGCACGAGATCAACCTGCCCGAGCTGCTGTTCAGCGCCAAACTGACCGGCATTTACCCCGATCAGGTGGTGGTGCTGGGCATACAGCCGCAGATCCTGGAGACCAGTCTGGAGCTATCACCGCCGGTCGCCGCGCAAGTGGACGAGTTGGTGCAGCGCGTGCTGGCCGAAGTGGGTGGATGAACCCACCCATCCAACAAAACGTAATTCAAAAGCGCCGCAAGGCGCTTTTGAATTACAGCGCAAGAAATCCATCGCCGGCCGGGGCGGGAAGGCGTATCCTATCGGTATTGGATGGTCATTCACATCGGTGTGGATGGATATAATACCTGAAGGAGCAAGTTATGGTTTCAAAGGATGACTCTCGACCATGGATCACCGCCGAGCAGCGCTGGCAGGCGCTGGCCGCGCGGGATGAGCAGGCGGACGGCGCGTTTTATTACGGTGTGACCACCACCGGCATTTTCTGCCGCCCGGGGTGCAAATCGCGGCTGCCCCGGCGCGAAAACGTGCGCTTTTTTGACAGTCCGGCCGAGGCGCAGGCGGCGGGTTTCCGCCCGTGCAAGCGCTGCCGCCCGGATGCGCCCGCCGCGGTTGACGCACAGGCCGAGGCGGTGCTGCGCGCCTGCGGGATTTTGGACGCCGCCGATTCCTGCCCGACGCTGGCCGAACTGGCCGGAGAGCTGGGATTCAGCCCATATCATTTTCAGCGCATCTTTCGACAGCGCGTGGGTGTATCGCCGCGCCAGTATTACCTGGAAAAGCGCGCCGGGCGCTTGCGCACCGGCCTGGCTGAAAGCGGGACGGTGACCGAAGCCATCTTCCAATCGGGGTACGGTTCGAGCGGTGAGTTTTACCGGCAATCCGGGCAGATTTTGGGCATGAAACCGGCGGCCTGGCGCGACGGCGGGCGCGGGGTGCCGATTCGCCATACGGTGGCGGCCTGTGAGCTGGGCTGGGTGTTGATTGCCGCTACGCCGGCGGGGTTGTGCGCCATTGAGTTTGGCGACGCGCCGGATGCGCTCGAAGCGCGTTTGCGCCAGCGTTTTCCCGCGGCGGAGGTGCAGCCGCCGGATGAGACCTTTGAAGCGTGGGTGGCGGACGTGCTGCGCGTGCTGGAACGGCCCAAAGCGCGGCTGGAACTGCCGCTGGACATTCAGGGCACGGCGTTTCAGCGGCGGGTGTGGCAGGCGCTGCGCGAGATTCCGGCGGGCGGCACGTTGAGTTACGCGGGTGTGGCCCAGAAAATTGGCCGCCCCGGCGCGGCGCGTGCCGTTGCGCAGGCCTGCGCCGCCAATCCGCTGGCGGTGGCGGTGCCGTGCCACCGCGTGGTGCGCGGCAACGGTCAGTTGGGCGGGTATCGCTGGGGGTTGGAGCGCAAGCGCCGTCTGTTGGAAAAGGAGAAGGAATAAAATGGAGTAAAACGCCACTTTA
Source organism: Anaerolineaceae bacterium (assembly GCA_034428975.1). Taxonomy (GTDB): domain Bacteria; phylum Chloroflexota; class Anaerolineae; order Anaerolineales; family Anaerolineaceae; genus DAOUGY01. The sequence continues at coordinate 9,339 of DAOUGY010000218.1, forward strand.
CAGGCGTTTGGTGTTCCCCCGGCGATACCATCCGGGGGAATTTTTATATTGATATAAGAAATTTGGGGCTTTGGATTCGTTACAATGAAATCACAATTCTTCTCTGCACGCCCGCCTGCGCATCCTTTTCTTTACAGGAACCCCCATGCCGCGCCCGACCCGAGTGCTTGTCATCACCCCGCAATATGCGCCCGATTTTGGCCCCAGCGCGCCGATTTACACGGCGCTGTGCGAGGATTTGCTGCGCATGGGCGACGAGGTGACGGTGGTGACCGGGTTCCCAAATTACGCCGGAAAAACGAAGCGCCCGGCGGGCAAGCTGATTGAAAAAGGCGAATGGAACGGCGTGCCGCTGATGCGCGTGTATGTGGCGAGCGCGCCCAAAAATTCCCTGGCCCGGCGCCTGGTATACCACGCGTCGTACAATCTGTTCGCCGCGCTGGCGGCGCTGCGCGTAAAGAAGCCGGATGTCATTCTGGCGGATGCGCCCACGCTGTGGAGCGGTCTGCCGCTGCTGCTGAAGGCAGTGCTGCCGGGCGTGCCGTTTATCTACATTGTGCATGACATCTACCCGGATGTACTGGTGAAGCTGGGCATGTTGCGTAGTCCGCGGCTGATTGACATTGTGGCGCGTGTGGAGAAGTTCTTTTATGACCGGGCGGCACGCATTTCGGTGCTGTCGGACGATTTCAAGCGGAATTTGATGGACAAAAAAGTGCCCGCCGGTAAGCTGACGGTCATTCCGGCCTGCGTGGATACGGAGTTCTTCCGCCCGCAGCCGCGTGAAAATGACTTGCGCGAGCGCTGGGGGTTGAGCGGCAAGTTTGTGGTGCTGTACGCCGGGAACATTGGTTTTTCGCAGGGGCTGGAGATTGTGCTGGAAGCCGCCCGGCAATTGCTGGAGCGTGAGGATATTCAATTTGTCATCGTCGGCGAAGGCGCCACCCAGGCCGATCTGCAGGCGCGGGCGGCGTTGATGGGTCTGACCAATGTACAGTTTCGGCCGTTCCAGCCGCGCGAGGATGTGCCGCAGGTGTACGGCCTGGCGGATGTGTGTCTGGTGTCCTTGAAAAAAGATGTTGTGGCCGAATCGGTGCCCTCCAAAACGTACACCATCATGGCCTGCGGGCGGCCGATTATCGCGGTGGTCAACCGCACCTCCGAAGCGGCAACGCTGATCACCGACGCGGAATGCGGCCTGTGCATTGAGCCGGGCGACGCAAGCGGGCTGGCCGAAGCGGTGCTGGAGCTGAACCGCAACATGGGCTTGCGCGTGCATATGGAAGCGCACGGGCGCTTCACAGCAATCAACCGTTATGGGCGGCAGGTGGCCGCCGATCTGTATCAGCAGATGATCCTGAATGTTGCTGCGCAAACCCGCGGCGGCGTGGTGGACGCCCCGCAGAATATCGGCGCGGCGGGGGGTGGAGCATGATTTCCTTTACGCCATACGAGTCGTCTGAAATTCCCTGGCAGGAGATTGATACCTGCTGCGGGGCGAACATTTTTCACACCCACGAGTGGTTCCGCTTTTTGGAAAAGACGCAGGATCTGACCCCGGTGACGGTGGAGATCCGTCGCGACGGCGAACGGGTGGGTTACTTCCAGGGCGGGATTGTCCAAAAATTTGGCCTGAAAATATTGGGCAGTCCGTTTCGCGGATGGTGCACCGATTTCATGGGCTTTAACCTGTACGACGCGCAGTGCTACCCGGAGGTTTTGAAGGCGTTTCCGAAATTCGCGTTCAAGACTCTGGGCTGCCACTATCTGGAAGTGGTGGACCCCAGCGTCACCGAAGAGCATTTGAAGGGCCTGCCGTACAAGGTGGAAATTTTGCCGCGCTATGTGGTGGACTTGACGATGAGCGAAGACGAGTTGTTCGCGGCGATGGATCACAGCTGCCGCAGCAACATTCGCAAGGCGGCCAAGTCGGGGGTGAGGATTGAGGAAGCCCACGATTTGGAATTTGCCGAGGATTACTACAACCAGTTGACGCAGGTTTTTGCCAAACAGTCGTTGGAGGTGCCGTATTCCCGCGAGCGATTGCAGCAACTTCTGTCTGAACTGTTGCCCACCGGCAATATTTTGCTGCTGCGCGGGCGCAACGAAGAGGGTGCTTGCATCTCCACCGGGGTGTTTCTGGCGTGCAACAAAATCGTGTGCTACTGGGGAGCGGCCAGTCTGCAGGAGTATCAGATCCTGCGCCCCAACGAGGCGTCATCGTGGTATGGCATGCGCTATTGGAAGGAACACGGACTGAAGGAATTTCACTTTGGCGGCGGTTGGGACCAGTACAAGAAGAAATATGGCTGTTTTGAGGTGAACGTGCCTCGCCTGATGCTGGCGCGCGATCCGCTGGTGGGCAAGTTGACCGATACGGTGTTATCGACAAAAAGCTCGCGGCTGCGCAATTGGATGATTAAACATTTATAGGTAGTGAAACGGAGGTTTATGAACGCGGCCATCTTCGCAGAATTCCTGGAACGCCAGGGGCACACCGTCCTTCAAACCGAGAGCTGTTTCTGGTACAACGCTCAACCGGGTTTTTATTTCTATTTCCCGTACCATCGCCTCATCCAACCCTCGGCGCAGGAATTGCGCACGTTGATGCGCGGCAGACTGTTCATCGGCGCGCGCTTTTTTGTACCGCCGCAGGCCGGCGTGCGCAACAGCTATCTGCTGGTGTGCGACGATAAAAATTACAGCCTCGATTCGGTGGATGCCAAGTATGCGCGCCGGCAGACGCGCCGCGGGCTGGAGCACTTCGACATTCGCCGGGTGGAGTTCGCCGATCTGGCGGTGACGGGGCTGCCGCTGGTGCAGGATACGCTCACGCGTCAGGGGCGCAGCCTGAAGACCTGGGACGCGGCCCACTGGCGGGCCTATTGCCTGGCGGCGGACGGGCTGGACGGATTTGAGGCCTGGGGAGCATACCGCGAAGATCAGTTGGCGGCGTTTATGATTACCTTCCTGATGGACGATCACTTCACCATTTTGCACCATAGTTCGGCGTCCGAATTTCTTTCATTGTATTCCAACAACGCCTTGGTATACTCAGTAACAAAACTAAAGTTGTCCGATCCGCGCATTTCCTGCGTATTTTACGGTCCTGAATCCCTGGACGCACCGGAATCTCTGGATAAGTTCAAATTCCGCATGGGTTTCACCACGCGCCCGATGGATCAGAAGATCGAGTTCAACCCGCTGGTGAAGCCGATGATCAACCCGATCACGCAGAAGATGGTGCAATGGATGACCGCTCGCAACCCGGGCAGTGACCTTTGGCGCAAGCTGGACGGGATTATTGGTTTTTATCGCCACACGGCGAGACCTTTGGAGGTACCCCATGAGTCCGAATAACAATGCCGCGCCGCCAGTGGAGGCGGAAGAGTCTTTGGCGCAGTGCCAGATTGCCACCGTTCAGCAGATGGGTGACGATGTGGATGAAGATCAGGGCACGCTGAGCCGCCGAATGCGGCTGTTCATTCGCAGCGTGGTTGGCCCGGTGCGCGTGCGCAAGATCAAGGCCCACTTGAATGACTGGGTAACCCGCCTGAACGGCAAAGCCAAACCCGCTCTGGTGGTGCCTGCCGTATCCACGCTGCCGAAATTGGAGGCCGGCGATTGGGTGCGGGTGAAATCGCTGGAAGAGATCATGATCACGCTGAACATGTGGCGGCAGCTGCGCGGCTGCGCTTTCATGGCGGAAATGGAGCCGTACTGCGGCACCGTTCAGCGTGTGCTGCGGCCCGTGCAGCGCTTTGTGGACGAGCGCGACTTGCGCGTGGTGCGCTCCAGAGGGATTGTGCTGCTGGAAGGGCTTGTCTGTCAGGGTACGGCCGGTATCGGCCCGTGCGACCGCAACTGCCTGTATTTCTGGCGTGTGGAGTGGCTGGAAAAAATCCCCCCACCGGAAACGGCATTGTGAGTGTGACGTGCTTTCCATTCCACCGGAACCGGAGATCGGTTCCGGTTTTTCTTTGCCGGGCAATTTCTAGTTTTTATTAAGGAATTATCCACAGCCTTTTCCCTGCCGAGCTTGCTAAAATGATTAAACCGACTGTGAAATTCACGGTCCGTTCCATCATGGATTCTTAATCAAAAAGGGAGGAAGGCATGAACCAGAACAGGCGATTGAGCCGGTGGGCAGCCATCGGCGTCAGCATTACGATGATATTGAGTCTGCTGGCTGCACCCGCTGCGGTGGTGCAGGCGGCGGGTAGCGTCAGCCTGACGGCGCTGGGCGCCGTGGTTACGGAAAATTTTGACACACTGGCCAACAGCGGTACGGCCAATACCATTGTGCCTGCCGGCTGGGATTTTTACGAATCCGGCACAAACGCCAACACAACCTATCGCGCCGGCACAGGCTCCGACAACTCCGGCGACACCTATTCCTTTGGCGCAGCCAGCAGCACCGAGCGCGCCTTTGGTGGGCTGCGCAGCGGCAGCCTGGTTCCGATGATTGGCGCGCAATTCACCAACAATACCGGCGGGGTGATCACCTCGCTGGCGGTCAGCTACACCGGTGAACAGTGGCGCCTGGGGCAAAACACCACCGGGCGCGCCGCCGACCGGTTGGATTTCCAATACAGCATGGATGCCACCAGCCTGTCCACCGGCACGTGGACGGATGTGAATGAGCTGGACTTTGCCAGCCCGGTGGTGGCCGGAACGGTGGGCGCGTTGAACGGCAACGATGCGGCCAACCGCACGGCGCTCAGCTTTACCATCCCCAACCTCAACATCCCCGGTGGCGCTTCCTTCTGGGTTCGCTGGGCGGATACCGATTTGACCCCCGGCGCGGATGATGGCCTGTCGGTGGATGATTTCAGCCTGACGCCGGATGGGTTCGTCCCCGTGGTGGACAGCGCCCCGCAGGTGAGCAGCACCTCGCCCGCCAACGGCGCGGTGGAAGTCCTGCGAACAGCGGATGTTGTCGTGACCTTCAGCGAGCCGGTGAATGTGGCCGACGGCTGGGTTGACCTGACCTGCGCCACGTCCGGCACGCATACACTGGCGATCAGCGGCGGCCCGCAGACCTTCACGCTCAACCCGGATGTCGATTTTGCCTTTGGTGAGACGTGCACACTGACGGTGTACGCCGCCGCCGTGACCGACCAGGACGTGAACGACCCGCCGGATACCATGGAAGTCGACTTCACGGCGGGCTTCACCGCCATGGTGGATGTCTGCACCCTGCCGTTCACGCCGATCTACTCCATTCAGGGCAGCGGCGCCACAGTGGCGATAACCGGGTCGGTGACCACGCAGGGCGTGGTGGTGGGCGATTTTGAAGGCCCGTCACCGGCTTTGCGCGGCTTCTTTATTCAGGACCTGACCGGCGACGGCGATCCGGCGACCTCGGACGGCATTTTCGTCTTCGAGGGCAGCAACGCCAACACGGTGAACCTGGGCGATGTGGTACGGATCGTGGGCAACGCCGGCGAAAACCAGGGCCAATCGCAGATCAGCGTGGGCACCATCATCGCCTGCGGCACCGGATCGGTGGAACCGACCGATGTGACCCTGCCGTTCGCCTCGCTTACCGCCGCCGAAGCCTATGAAGGCATGCTGGTGCGCCTACCGCAGACGCTGTACGTCACCGAGCATTTCCAGTTGGGTCGCTTTGGTCAGGTGGTGCTCTCCTCGGGCGGGCGCTTGCAGCAGCCCACCAACCTGGTGCTGCCCGGCGCGCCCGCGCTGGCCATGCAGGCCGCCAACAACTTGAACCGCATCATCCTGGATGACGCCTCACAGGCACAGAACCCGGATCCGATTCTCTTTGCGCGCGGCGGCATGCCGCTTTCGGCCTCCAACACGCTGCGCGGCGGCGATACGGCCACCGGCATTGTGGGCGTGATGAACTACACCTGGGCGGGAAACTCGGCCAGCGGCAACGCCTATCGCGTGCGGCCGATCAATGCGCTGAATGGTTATGTCAACTTTGAGCCGGCCAACCCGCGCCCGACCGAAGCTCCCGCTCTGGCGGGGCGCGTGCGCGTGGTGGGCATGAACGTGCTCAACTTCTTCAACACGTATGACGGCCTGCCCGACACGGTGGATAACTGCACGCTGGGCGTGGGCGGTGCGCCGACCGATTGCCGCGGCGCCGACACTCTGGTCGAGTTGGACCGCCAGTGGGTGAAAACCGTGGCGGCGATCGTCAAGATGAATGCCGATGTGATCGGCCTGACCGAAATTGAAAATGACGGCTACGGCCCCGACAGCGCCTTGCAGTTCCTGGTGGACAAACTTAACGAGGCCACCGCGCCCGGCACCTACGCGCTGATTGATGCCGACCTCGGCACCGGGCAGATCAACGCCCTGGGCACCGACGCGATCAAAGTGGCGATGATCTACAAACCCGCGCGCGTCACGCCCATCGGCAACACCGCTGCACTCAACAGCGAGGCGTTTGTCAACGGCGGCGATACCTCTCCGCGCAACCGCCCGGCGCTGGCCCAGTCCTTTGAAGAAGTAGGCACCGGCGCGCGCTTCACCGTGACGGTCAATCACCTGAAGAGCAAGGGCAGCGCCTGCGATTTGCCCGACCAACTGGACGGGCAGAGCAACTGCAGCGTGGTGCGCACCAACGCGGCCAACCTGCTGACGGCCTGGCTGGCGAGCGACCCGACCGAGATTGGCGACCGCGATTCGTTGATCATCGGCGACTTGAACTCCTACGCGATGGAAGACCCGATCCGGGCGATCTTGAGCGCGGGCTACACCAACCTGGTCAAGCTCTTCGGCGGCGATGAGGCCTACTCTTACGTCTTTGACGGACAGTGGGGCTACCTCGATCAAGCGCTGGGCAACAGCACGCTCACTCCGCAGGTCACCGCGGTGTACGACTACCACATCAACGCCGACGAACCCTCGGTGTTGGATTACAACCTGGACTTCAAGACCGCCAACCTGCAAACCGTGCTGTATGCGCCGGATGAATACCGCATCTCGGACCACGACCCGGTGTTGGTGGACATGAACCCGGCCAAGAAAGCCATCACCGGTTTCATCACCGGCGGCGGCTGGATCCAATCGCCGGCAGGCGCCTACCTGGCCGACCCGGCCATGACCGGCAAGGCGGCCTTTGAGTTCGACGCCAAATATCTGAAGGGCAAAATTGTGCCCAGCGGCTACACCACCTTCGCGTTCTACGCGCCCGGCATGGTGTTCCGCGCCACCGGCTTTGAATGGCTGGCCTTCAACAGCACCTACAAGAAGGCGCAATTGCAGGGCTTCGGCAATTTGAACGGGCTGCCCGGCGCGCACTTCAAGATGTGGGTGATAGACGGCAGACCGGACGCCTTCCGCATTCGCATTTGGGCGGCGGACGGCACGCTGGTGTATGATAACGGCGCGCCGCAAGCCATTGGCGGCGGCAGCATCGTCATGCACAAGTAAACTCAATCCCAATACAGCAGGGGGCGACCCAAACGGGTCGCCCCCTGTTTTGTGTGGATTGGGGATGTGGGGTCCGGTGGGGCCGGAATCCAGCGGAGGGGGACTGTAAGTTGTGAAGATTTTCTTTATGTTGACAATGTAAATCAAAATAATATATGATGAATTGTCTTCGCTTGGTACCTGTCCTGTGACGGGTGACCGTTCTGGTTTTATCCGGCGAACGCCGGTGAAGGTCTGCGGGAAAAATCCAAATGCCCCGGACGACCGTCGGTTGTTTGACAAAAATCCGCCCATCTCTGGAATCGTTATCTCCCGAGTGCCCTGGCCTTCTGGAAACAGGCCCGGGCATTCTGTTTTCGCGCCCGCGTTCGCCGCCGGCCGCGGGCGACCGTTTTCTTGTGAAGCAAGGGACTGTACCCAATGAAAGGAATGAACCATGGCCAAGAAAATTAACCTGAACACCGCCGGAATCGATGAGCTGACCCGTTTACCAGGCGTCGGCCGGGTTCTTGCGGAACGGATCATTACCCACCGCAACGAAGTGGGGCGTTTCCGGGTGGTTGAAGAACTGGCTGCCGTGCCCGGCGTGAGCGGGGCGCTGGCGGGCAAGCTGGCCGCCGCTGTGACCGCCGGTGAAGGCGCAGCGGAAACGGTGGAATTGCCTCCCAAAATGGTGCGCGTGATCGTTGCGGCGCCCGGCGGAGGCGGCGATTTCACCGGTCACCGCCTGGCGGCGTCGTTTACCCATCGTGAGGTGGTGCCCGGCGTGGACGACGAAGCCACCAGTGTGTGGGTGGACGCGCAGACCAGCACCGTTTTGCCTAAAGACGGGGATGTGACATTGACATTTCCCAACAAAGCCGATATGCAGGGTGATGTCGGTTTCCAGGTGGCGGCGCCGGATGGCGAAGTGCTGCATGCCAGCCGCATCGCGGCCGAGAAACTGCCGCCGACGGTCAACCTGCAGGTGACCCCGCGCACCTATGCGGTGACGCAGCCCAACAAAGATCCCTCTTTCGGCACTCCCACGCGCCTGCGCGGGCAGGTGATTGACCGGGCCGGTAAGGTGAAGGTGGCCAACCGTCAGGTGGTCATCTGGGGCGCTTCCAAGCCCAACCCCGTGGCGGCTGATTTCCGCGCGCTGATGGTGGTGCAAACCGACAGCGGTGGTTACTTCTCCGGCCCGTACCCGGTGGGGACGTTCACGGCGGCCAACGGCGATGTGTCGTTGAAAGAGACTCCGGTGACGGTGCCGATCCATCTCGAGGCGGCCGGGGCGTTTCCGGCCTCGGTCATCCTGGTGGTGGACGTGACGGATGAGTTTGAAGAAGAATGCGAAGGCTGTGGCAAGGGCGCCATTGTGCCGCACGACCCCGACATGGCCGAGTTGACGCGCGCCGGCGGGGTGTTCACCTCCGATCCGGGCGCCGGGCAGTGTGTCGATTTTACCAAGCCCAACCGCACGCTGGAGGAGTTCTCGTTCTCCTATGCGGTGCGCTCCACACAGCCGGACATCAAGGGCTTGACGCTGGAGGAGCCGGAAAAAATCGATATTGCCCAGATCGCTTCGATTTTGAAAGACTCGCAGTTCAACATGATGGCCAAAGCCGCTCCGGCGAGCGGGGAGGCAGGCATGGTGCGCATGCGGGCGGCCGGCACACAGCTCACCACGCAAAAAATCGATGCGCGCATACTCAAAACCCTGGCCAGCGACCCGGATGGGTTCTCGCTGACCAAGGTGGCCGATGCGGCGCACCTGACGGCGCACGGCGACCTGCTGCGGTTGATTGCCAAACACATCAAGGTCAAGCCGGACCGCTCGCGCCTGACCTGTGAAGCGCCGGTGGACTGGGACGACGAGCCGACCATCTACCAGGCATGCAACATTGCCCACGGGCATTTGCTGCACTTCAAGCAGGAGTGGGTGGCGGACGGCTACTCGATGGGCAACCTGCTCTACAGTTTGCCGCTGGCCCCCGGACAGAAGAAGCAAATCGCGATTGTGGACTGGGAACGGCGCGAATCGGCGGCGCGTACCGAGGCGCTGGTGGAAACCGAAGCGCTGACAGCGGAAATCTCGCGCGACCGGGACATCAATGAAGTGGTGCGCGGCGCGGTGAGTGAAAATGTCAGCGGCGGTTCGCACTCGTCCACCGGTTCGTTTGCCGGCGGGTTTGGCATCGGCGCCATTCTCGGCCCGGTGGGCGGCCTGCTGGGCATCGGTGGCGGCACCTCCTCGGCCGACAGCAACGCCTGGCAGAACAGCTCGCGCAACACCTCGGCCAGCGCGCTCAACCAACTGCGCGACCGCACCATGCAGTCGGCTTCGGCGGTGCGCTCGCAGCGCTCCACCGTGGTGCAAACCGTGCGGCAGGGCGAACGCGTGGTGGCCACCACCGAAACGGTGGCCAATTATAATCACTGCCACGCCATCACCATCCAGTACTTTGAGGTGCTGCGCCATTTGATTGTGCGCCAGCGCCTGACGGACGTGCAGGAATGCCTGTTTGTGCCGCTGCTGATGAGCCGCTTTAACAAGGACAAGGTGCTGCGCTGGCGCAACACCCTGCGCCCGGTGCTGCCCAATCGCGCGCTGCGCCAAGGGCTGGACGCGCTGGAACGGATTGAGAACCACTATGCCGGTTCCGATCTGCCGGTCGGGCGTTATGCCGATCAGAGCATTGAATATCTGGACGGCGATTTGAACATCCGCTTTCAACTGGCACGCCCGCGCGACAAGGATGACGATTTTGACGCCGGCGCCTGGGTGTGGATTTCCAATCTGCTGCCGTTCATCAACCCCGAGGAGTTCTACAAGAACTTCCTGAAAGACCAGAAGTTCAAGGATCGTGTGTTCCTCGAGCAGCTTGGCCCGCAGATTGCCGAGAATTTTGTGCAGCACATGAAGATTTCGGCGGTGCTCAATGACAACAGTGAGGTGGATCTGCCCGTCGATGCGACGTTGTTGAGTAATTTCGCCAACGACCGCCCATCCTACGTTTCGCTGCGCCTGTCCGAATCGCTGCCGCCGCTGCGCCGCGCCGATATCAAGTTCATCAAGATCAGCGGAACCTCCAAATTCCTGGGTATCTTCCTGATCAGCCTGCTGCCAGCCAATTCGCGCGTCATTGTCGATTCGGGCAGCATGCTCTACCGCACCAAATACTCCTCGGACTACCTGTTCCGCAACGCGCGTATCCTCAACGATATCAAATCGGGCGACGACGTGCGCATCTTCACCCCGCTCAACCGGCAGGAGCTGCGCAACCCGCGCGAAGAGGATCTGGAGTTGGCCCGCCACCTGCTCGACCATCTCAACGAAAACATTGAACGTTACCACCATGCCATCTGGTGGCAGATGAGCCCCGACCGGCGCTACATGCTGCTGGACGGCTTTGAGGCGCCCAACAGCGGCGGACGCAGCGTGGCATCGGTGGTGGATAACACCCTGATCGGCATCGTCGGCAACTGCCTGGTGATGCCGGTCTCGCGCGGGTTCCACCTCGACCCAACCTTCCGCCAGGACGTGCAGAATCCCATCAACCTGCTGGAGCATTACCAGCCCAACACGCCCATCGAGCCGATGCGCGTCGCCCTGCCGACCAACGGCGTGTACGCCGAAGCGGTGATGGGCGCATGCAACTCGTGCGAGTACAAGGAGGAAGAACGCTTCTGGCGCTGGGAGGAA
>DAOUGY010000219.1:0-16941 GCA_034428975.1 Anaerolineaceae bacterium
TAAAGGTCCAGGGAATCAGTTTTCGGAAGATAAATTTCCTGTCCTTGGTGTAATCGACAAAATTCGGGTTGTCGAACTCGTACAACACCCGCGTATATTCCGACAGTTGCGCCATCGCGGTTGTGATTCGCTGAATATCCGCCTGGCTTTCGGGGTACAAATGGTTCAAGATACGCTGATATTCCTGCAAATCGTCCATCGAGCGAATGCGGAACAATTGATCTTCGACCCCGATCGAAATGGTGTTTTCCAGGAAATCCCATTGAATCCCCAGGTCGTTTAACATGGGGCGGATGATGCCCGAATTGACAAACGCGCGTGGGCCGGAGTCAAAGGAAAAGCCGTTGCTTTCGTACGTGCCCACCAGCCCGCCGACCCGGTCGTTTTTGTCGAGCACCAACACATCGTACTGCGCCCGGGTTAAATACGCCGCCGCCGTCAGGCCGGCCATTCCGCCGCCCACAATGACGATTCGCTTTTTCTCACTGTTCATGAAGACCACCCATATCCATACTGATATTCCATAATTTTACAGCCGCATTTTTGTCCAGCGCCGGGGGTGCCGGCTCTTCCACCGTGGTGAGGTTGAAGAACTTGCCGGAAACGCGATCCAAGTCGGGTGAAACGCCCAAATAATACAGCGCTTCCGCGGCGGTGCCGATCGGGCGCGCGGATCGATCGACGAGCAGGCGCTTGGTCATTTTGTAAAACCAGCCGTTGGTTTGCCCGCTGTTGGTCTTTATATTGCCCGGGTGCATGGCGTTCACGGTGACCCCGGTGCCCTGGAATTGTTCATTTAACTCGATCATTGAAAGCAACTGCGCCAGCTTCGCCGCGCCGTAACTTTTCAGCCCGGAATAGGAATGGTTTTCCCAGGACAGGTCATCCAAATGCAATCCGAATACCGCGAACCGGTAGGCTTCGGAATTCACAAAAAGGATTCGCCCGCTGTTTTGAGCCTTTAGCTTGTCCAGCAAGGCAACATTCAAAATAAAAGTGCTCAGGTAGTTGGTCTGAAAGACCACTTCGAGGCGATCTTCGGTCAGCGTTCGTTTCGTCAGGTACATGCCCGCATTGTGGATCAAGACATCGATGTTACTTTCAAGCGAGGCCAACTGCCGGGCGGCCGAATGGACGTCGGCGAGTTTTGCAAAATCCGCGAGGATGTAGCTGCAATGGGCATTGAATTCCCTGCGCAGTGTGTCGCACAGGGCGTCCGATTTCGCCTTATCTCGATTGATGAACAATAAATCGGCCCCATGCGACGCGTATTTTTGGGCAGTGGCATAGCCGATCCCCGAAGTCGCTCCGGTAATGACCACCAAACGATGATGAAAGTCCGCGTTGCAGGTCTGGGGATCCAATTTCAGATTATGGATCATCTCAAATATATTCGACCATTTGTACTGCTTGAGATACGGATTCAAGGATACTCCCGCGGACGCACCATTTTAGAATCCTGCGATTTCGAAACACATAGCGCTGTCCTTCCCCTCCCAGGCCTATCGTAGAACGGAGGTGAGGAATTTTTAAATCATGGGTTAAGTATAGCAATAGGAGGCCAAATTGAGAATTCGATTATGGTCCATTTTCTCTGTAGCAGATCATGAGCTGATCGGTTTGGTTCTTAAAATGGAACAGGACAATAAACAAAAAAATGTCAATTATCCTGTATAAAACGGACCGTTTTCTTCATGGGGCAACCCCCACCCCGGGTAAGGTCAGGCAACATCCATTGCGTATCCAAGCCTGGCTGGAAGGCGTCACAGAAAACTTTGAGGAGCATAGCGAATACTACCGGTAAAGCGCCCAACGCGCCCAAGGTTGCTCAAACTCGGCTATAATATCCCCATCTCGATTTCAGGAAGCAAACGTGCCCCAACCCCATCGCGTTTGAGCCGCCCCCCGGGGCGCCGGTCGGCGCCCATCCCCTCCCCGACACATGCCGGGCCGCGGCGGGTGGTGCTTTGCCTGACGCAGCCTCGCAGGACATGCGCCTGCCGCCGGACGTGTGCCGGCGGCAGGTTTTATTTTGAGCACAAGGAGAATAGCATGTCCAACAACACCGTTTACCTCTTCACCCGCAACGGACTGGGCCACGCCCCAGCCGAGCTGCAAAGCGTACTGGTCGTCAAATTCCTCACCCTCACGCTGGAATCGCGGGAATTGCCCGCCAAGATCCTGTTTTACACCGAAGGCGTGCGCCTGGCTTGCGCCGGTTCGCCGGTGGTCGATCTGCTGCGTCGATTTGAGGAGCAGGGCGTCGAGCTGGTGCTGTGCAAGACCTGCCTCGATTTCTTCGGGCTGGTCGATGCCGTGCAGGTGGGCATTGTCGGCGGCATGGGCGATATTCTGGAAGCGCTGCAAAAAGCCGAAAAAGTCGTCAGCCTGTAAGGCGCGTCACGGGCTCACCGGGCTGAATCCGGCCGCGGCCAGGGCCGCCTGCCCCTGCGGGGAGAGCACGACCGCCACGAAGGCATCCGCCAGCGCCGCATGGGGGCTGTCGGCGACAACCGCCAGCGGGTAGCGCGCCACCACGTTCAGCGCGTCCGGGATAGCGATGACCCGCACCGCATCCGCAGCGGTGGCGGCGTCGCTGCCGTAGACGATGCCGGCGTCCGCCTCGCCCAGCCGCACCTTGGCCAGCACCGCCTTGACGTTCTCTTCATACGACACCACGTTGCCCAGCACGGCACCCTTGTAGTCCGCGCCCAGCTCCGCGGCGGCCTTGTCCAAAAACTCCAGGCTGTAAGCGCCCACCGGCACCTCTTTGGCTGCCAGCACCAGCTTCAGCCCCGGCCGCGCCAGGTCCTCCAGCTCCGCCAGGCCGGCCGGGTTGTCCGCCGGCACAATCACCACCAGGCGGTTGGCGGCAAAGACCTGCGCCGAACCGGCCTGCACGCGTCCGGCTTCCACCGCCGCGTCGATGTATTTGGCGCTGGCGCTGGCAAACACATCCGCCGGGGCGCCGCCCGCCAACTGCCGGGCCAGTTGCTGCGACCCGGCAAAGCTGAACACCACCTGCACACCCGGGTGGGCGGCTTCGAACAGCGCACCGATCGCCTCAAACGGCTCGCTCAGCGAGGCCGCCGCCAGCACGGTCAGCGTGGTCGCATCGGTTGGAACAACCGGCGTTTGGCCCACTCCCACCGGTTGGCTGCATGCCGTCAACAAAATCGCCAGCCCAACGGCCGCGCGCCGCAGCGATTTAATCATAGAGGGTTTCCCTGTCGATGACATCCAGTCGCTCGTGCAGCACCCACTTGACCAGCCCCAACACCACAAACGAAAAGCACACCAGCAGCGCCGAAAGGGTCAGCGCCACGCTCAAGTCCATCTCAAAGCCCACATAGATCGCCAGCGGCATGGTCTGCGTGCGCCCCGGAAAGTTGCCCGCAAAGAGGATCGTCGCGCCAAATTCGCCCAGCGCGCGCGCCCAGGTCAGCACGCAGCCGCTCAGGATCGACACCCACGACATCGGCACCATCACATAGCGGAAGACCTGCCAGCGGTTGGCGCCGTCCAACGCGGCGGCTTTTTTCAGCTCGCAATCCACGCCGGCAAAGCCCACCGCCGCCGATTTGACGTATAGCGGCGCGGCGATGAAGGTCTGTGCCAGCACCACCGCCGCGGTGGTGAAGGGGATTTGCAGCCCCAGTGCGTTGAGCGCCCCGCCCAGCAACCCCTGCCGTCCAAAGGCCATCAGCAGGGCCACGCCCGCTACCGCCGGCGGTAGCACGGTGGGCAGATCCACCAGCGTATCGATCACGCGCGACAGCCCGGAGCGCCGCCGGTAGAGCAGGTAGGCCACCGGCGTGCCCAGCAGCACCGTGATGCCCACCGTGGTCAGCGAGGTGAGCAGGCTCAAACGGATCGCCGCCGCCACCGCTTCATCCTGCAGGCTGCGCAGCAAATCGGCCGGCGTCAGGCGGTAAAAGAGCGCCAGCACAGGCAGCAGGATGAACAAAATCAGCGGCAGGCCCAGCAATTGCCAGGCGCCTGTCCGGCGCCAGGCCCGGCGCCGCGGTCGGGTTAGAACGGAATCAAGGGGAAGAGGTTCAGCTCGCATGAATCCAACCATTCCATCATCGTGATCAACTGGCGCACGCGCAGCCCCAACCCCAGGCGGTTAAAGATCTCGTCCGCGGGGGTTTCGTCCAGGCGTGTTTTCAGGCGTTCCAGGTCGCCGCGGGTGACCTCCGCCTGCTCCCGCAGCAAGCGCGCGCACGTCTCCTCGCCGATCTGGCAGGCAAAGAACAGGCGCGTCAGGAAATCCACGCGCAGAGCGCGCGCGCTGCTGGGCGTGGGGGCGTACAGCCAGGCTTCAAATTGCGCCCGGCCCGCGTCGGTCAGGTGCAGCACCGAACGGTCGGGGCGGCGGTCCTGCGCCTGCGGCACCGCCGTCACCCAGCCTTCGCGTTCCAGGCGCTTGAGCGTGGCATAAACCTGACTCTGGCGGATGTGCCAGATTTCGCGCAGGTTGGCCTGCAATTGACGGTGCAAGTCGTAGCCGTGCATCGGCTGGAAATAGAGAAAGCCGAGCAAGGCAAAGCGGGGGGAAAGATCGCTGGAACCGGGGTGAACGTCGCTCATCGGTATATACTCACTGAGTGAGTATATACCAAAACCAGGGGATGGAACAGGACACAAATGTCACATCCCTGCCGTGATCCCGGCAATGCGGCCCCCGCTCTCCCCCTCTTCACCGGCGATGGATCATCATCCCTCCGCCCCGATTCAGGCAGTATAATGGGCGTATGACTCCCCGCGTTCCTCTCGAAGTCCAAATTGGCGATGCCCTGCGCCGGCGCAACCTGCGGCTGGTGCTGGCTGAATCCTGCACCGGTGGTCTGGTGGGTGACCGCGTCACCAACGTGCCCGGCTCGTCCGATTACTATCTGGGTAGCGTCACCGCCTACGCCTACGAAGCCAAAGAGCGCCTGCTGGGCGTGCAGCACAACACGCTGATGCAGCACGGCGCCGTCAGCCGCGCCACCGTGCTGGAAATGGCGCGCGGCGTGCGTCAGGCCCTCAGCGGCGATTTTCCGCTGGAGCACACCGTGGGCGTATCCATCAGCGGCATCGCCGGGCCAGGCGGCGGCATGCCCGAAAAACCGGTCGGCACCGTGTGGATCGGCCTGAGCGCCCCGGACGGCGACCGCGCCTGGTGTTTTCACTTCTCCGGCGACCGCCGGCAAAACAAACGCTCCGCCGCGCGCGAAGCCCTGCGCCTGCTGCTCGAATACCTGAACGGAAAGCCGCGCGCCGAATAAGTCGGTCACCGGCATTTGGCCTTCTGTTTTCGCCCAGCCCGGCGGCGAACCATCTTATAATAGATGCAGCGCCGCTTTTATTTCCGCGCACCTTCCCCCCAGGTTCAATAACCCAGGAATCACTATGGAATTGCACGAATCGGTCGCTGAAAAAAGCTCGCCGTATGACGAGGAAACGCTTGCCACCCTCATGCAGGAGTACGACAGCCTGTCCAAAAACGTGGACAGTGCCATGGCGCAGCTCTCCTCGCTGGTCACCGTGCTGATCACCGCCATCGCCACGATTTTCAGCTCGACCAGCCTGATCCGCTTTGACCTGACCGGCCTGATGTTGGTGCCCATCACGGTCATGATCGTCAGCGGCATCATCCTGCACCTGTTTGTGCGCTGGTCGGCGTTTGCCATGCAGGCCCGCCTGGTCAGCGCGCGCATCTCGCAAATCACCCACCTGCCGCGCACCGATCTGTTCTACCACCGCGATTCCCCCGCCTCGCGCTTTCAATCGCTGCGCAAGAGCAGCGCGTACAAGAGCTTTGTGCTCATTCTCTTCAGCATGGTCATCGTCATGGTGGTGTTCCTCAACATCAACTTCACTCTGCGCATCTACCAGACGCACCATCTATACGGCCTGCTGTACGGCATTTTCATCAGCGCCATCATGCTGTTCTTCCTGTTCGCCATCTATTCCGCCATGACCGACCTGCCCCGCATGTACGATCAGGCCATCGCCCAGAGCAAAGCCCAGGCGGATTCACCGGTCTCGTTCAAAATCTCCAAACCCGCCGCCGATTTTCTGCTGCTGCCGCGGCCCGGCGATTTTGTGACCAAAACCTGGCTGTTTGCCGCCGGCGTGGCCGCCGGCCTGTGGATCGGCGGCTGGGTGTACAACGACCGCATCGCCGACCTGTTTGTCGTCAATGACTACAACGCGGCGCGCTCCAAATGGATGATCTTTGCCTTTGCCGTGTGCTGGTTTCTGGTGCAGGAGCTGATCATCCAGCAGGCCAAATACGCCTGGAACGACCTGCGCGACCTCAATCAAGACGCCAACGTTCCCGGCAAGAAGGAACGGGCCATCACCCACGGAGCGCACAACCCGGCCCTTGTGGCGGGGATGGTCATCGTGCGCTTCGCCCTCGGCCTGCTGCTGGGCTATCTGCTGGATGCGCGCCTGTTCGCCATCCTGCTGATCATCCTGATCGTGCAAATCTTTTACGAACTGTGGGTCAAACCCAATGCCGCCCGCGCCCCGGCGGTGGCATCCATCGTCATCGCGCTGGGTTCGGCCATTCGCTTCATCAGCGGCGCGCTGGCGGTCAGCGACCACGTGGCGCTGCCCATCACGCTGCTGACCGGGTTCTTTTTCTTTTTCGGGCTCGGCTACATCGCCAAGTACTGGCTGATCGAAGCCGAATACAACCAAAAGAACGGTCTGAAATACCCACCCCGCCCGCAATCCGATTTCTTCGTCCGGCACGGCCTGCGCTGGCAGCATTACGGCTTCATCGGCATGCTGCTGTTTGCCGTGCTGTTCTGGGTGGAACGCTACCTCTACATCGAGCGCGGGTTGGACGGCCTGGCCTGGCTGAAGACCGCGGCGCCCGGGCTGGGGCGTGAACCGCTGTCCTTCCTGCTCTCCCTGCTGGCCAGTCTGCTACTGGTCGGCGCGCTCAGCGCGCTGCTCTATAAACCCCTGTCCGGCGCGCTGCTGGCGCTGAACCGGATAAAAATCCTGCCGCTGCTGATGGCGGCGGTGGTGGTGGCCGTCCTGGCTCTCGCCCGAATCAACCCGCAAATCACCCCGGTTTACGCGCTGGTCGGTCTCGCCCTGATGCTGATAGCCGTCTTGATTCTGGTCAGTTATGAAAACATGACCTACGAACAATACCTGATGGTGCACATGCGCGCCAACGCCCGCTACATCGCGCAGCTCTGGTTCGTGTACCTGTTCAGCGCCAGCTCCAAACTGACCTTCAAGAGCCTGGTTTTACTCAGCGGGCTGCTGATGAACGAAAGTTTCGACGAGGTCCTCAAAAAACTGCAAGCCAAAGGCGTGGATGTCTCCGCCTTCACCTCCCGACGGGAGCCATCGCAACCATGAACCGCATTGCCGTATTGATCTCCGCCAATTCCGAATGGCGCGCCGTGCGCGCCTTTTACCCGCACGCCAACCTGTCGCGCACCCCCTACGGCGAGTGTTTCCACCTGACCCTGGCCGGGCAGGCGGTCACCTTCATGCAGCAGGGCTGGGGCAAAATCGCTGCCGCGGGCGGCACGCAGTACGCCGTCGATCACTTCCAACCTCATCTGATGATCAACCTGGGCACCTGCGGCGGCATTGAAGGTCGCATCCATCATGACGAAATCATTCTGGCGGAAGAGACGCTGGTGTACGACATCATCGAGCGCATGGGCGACGCGCAAGTCGCCCTGCGGCATTACGCCGTGCGCCACGACCTGTCCTTTCTGCGCGAGCCCTTCCCGCTGCCGGTGCGCCGCGCGCGTCTGCTTTCCGCCGACCGCGACCTGGGCGTGGACGACCTGCCCATGCTCACCGGGCAGTACGACGCGTTAGCCGTCGATTGGGAATCAGGCGCGATCGCCTGGGTGGCGCAGCGCAACGGCCTGCCCTGCCTGATCCTGCGCGGCGTCACCGATCTGGTGGGGCCGCAGGGCGGCGAGGCCGACGGCCAGTTGGAAGTTTTCCACGACGGCACAGCGCGCGTCATGCCCATGCTGTTGAACGCCCTGCCCGCCTGGCTGCACGCCGTGGATTGGCCGCGCGTCGTCGCCCTGACCGGAGACCCCCATGCCGCTGACCCTGCTGCCCTTTGATCCGCTGGCCGAACCGCCCGCGCGCTTCCCGGCGCGCTGCGTGATGTGCGGCGCCCCGGCCCATGAAACCCTGCCGTTGACCGCCGAAGGCAAAAGCACGCGCCGCACCGCGTATGTGGCTGACCTGCAGGTGCCCTACTGCGCCGACCACGCCGCCCAGGCGCGCCGCAACCGGCGCGTGCTGGTGGGCGTCTTCTTCACCGCCATGCTGCTGTTCTTCGCCGCGCTGGTGCTCTTTGCCCTGCCCGCCCAACTGGATAACGCCGACCGCCTTGGCTTTGCCATCGCCTTCGCGGTCGCCGCCGGAGTGCTGGCGCGTCTGACGCAGCACCTGGCGCGCTTCATGCTGTCGGATGCGCTGCCCGGCATGGCGGCTACCCCGCCGCCCCTGCCCGTTTTTGGGCGCAGCGGCAGCGCGCCGGGCATCGATGCCCGCATCGTCGCCACCGACAGCCTGCACCTGGCCGTGCGCATCGCCCACCCCGAAGTGGCCGCGGAGCTGGCGCAGCTCAACCAGGGCGAGATGTTGGAAGGAGAGCGCCTGTGAAAATCCAACTGACGGATACGCAGCGCACGCTGTTCATGCCGCTGTGGGGCCGCGCCAGACTGACCCGCCAGGGCAACCCGATCCTCAGCGACCCCAAAGCCGTTGAGCTCGTCGATCAGCTCAGCGAAGTCGATTTTGAGGCCATCCAGCGCTCCTTCACCGATCTATTCAACGTCGCCTGGGTGATCCGCGCGCGCATTCTGGATGACGCCGTGCGCGCCTTTTCCGCCGCTCACCCGCGGGCTGTCATCGTCAACATCGGCGCCGGGTTGGACACCTCCTTCCAACGCGTGGACAACGGCACGCTGCGCTGGTTTGACCTTGACCTGCCGGAAGTGATCGCGTTGCGCCGCGCGCTGCTGCCCGAGACCGATCGCTCGCGCTGCCTGCCCGGTTCGCTGCTGGACAGCGCCTGGATGGACGCGGTTCAGGCCGCCGGGCCGGATGTGCTCTTTCTCTCCGGCGGCGTGCTGTATTATTTTGAGGAAGCCCAGATCAGAGACCTCTTCCGGCGTCTGGCAGAGCGCTTTTCCGGCAGCGAAATCGTCTTTGACGGCATCTCCGAAGCCAGCATCCCCTTCGTCAACCGCGGGTTAA
The DNA here is from genome assembly GCA_034428975.1 of Anaerolineaceae bacterium. Classification (GTDB taxonomy): domain Bacteria; phylum Chloroflexota; class Anaerolineae; order Anaerolineales; family Anaerolineaceae; genus DAOUGY01. The sequence continues at coordinate 9,253 of DAOUGY010000219.1, forward strand.
GCGCATCCGGCAACGCCGCCGCGCTGGTGCGTTGGGGCCTGAACGACGTGTTCAGCCTGCGCGCGTGGGATGAGCGCTACACCCTGCTGGATGCCTACCCAATCTTCTCGCGCGTCCCCGACCGCAGCCTGTGGGGCGAGAAAATTGCCGCGTACATGGCGCAATCCGACGCGGCGAACAGTTCATTCATCGTCCATCTGCGCTTTTAAAGGCGGGGGGTGAAACCTGGATTTTCTCCACGGCGTATCTTCGTTTATCTCTGCGTAAGGTCTATTCCAGAAAAGGGAACCTCACAGGCATAGAAAAGAGCCTTTTCTACGTCATTTTCTCCGCGGTAAATTTACTCTCTTCCGATCTACTCACCGGCGGGGTTATTTTGCCGGTGACAGACAAGATTCGGGCTGGCCACTGTCCACTGTTTTTGTGCTACAATACCTGTACTGGATTAACAAGGAAGGTACCGTGACTGAGATTCGCCTGTAACCTCCCCCCTTCTTTCGGGTAATGAACTCGCATCGTTCATCGCGCGTCGATGATTCGGCCGGGGGCATGGACCCCCGGTTTTTAATTACAGGCGGAAATCCTCATGCTAACCATCCATCATCTCCACAAATCCTTTGGCATCCAACCCATCCTGCGCGACGTGAGCTTCTCGGTCAACGCCGGCGAGCGTTTGGCGCTGGTCGGCCCCAACGGCTGCGGCAAAACCACTCTACTGCGCATCGTTATGGGGCACGAAAGCGCCGACAGCGGCGTGATCAGCCGCGCGCCTGCCGGGCTGCGCATCGGCTACCTGCCCCAGGGCTTCACCTTCCCCGCCGGCGAGACGCTGGGCGGATACATGGACCGCATGGGCGGCAATGTCGAAGCGCTCGGCGAACAGGTGGCCGACCTGGCCGGGCAGCTGACCGCCCAGCCGCAGCGCACTGACCTGCAGGCCGCCTACGATACCGCCCTGGCCCGGCTCGAAGCCGCCGCCGACAGCAGCGTGCGCGCCCCGGCCCTGCTGGCCGCCCTCGGGTTGGACGAACTGCCGCGCGACCTGCCCGCCGCGCACCTCAGCGGCGGCCAAAAGACGCGCCTGGCGCTGGCCGGCGTGCTGCTATCCGCTCCGCAGCTCCTGCTGCTGGACGAACCCACCAATCACCTCGACATTGCCATGCTCGAATGGCTGGAGAACTGGCTGCTGCGCTTTGAAGGCGGCGTGCTGTTGGCCTCGCACGACCGCGCCTTTCTCGACCGCACCGCCACCGGCATCCTTGAGTTGGACGCCTTCACCCACGCCGTGCGCGCCTACCCCGGCAACTACTCCGCTTACCTCGAGCAAAAAGGCGCCGAGCGCGAACGCCACTGGCAGGATTTCCGCGATCAACAGGACGAGATCGGCCGCCTGCAGGATACGGCCCGCCATATGCGCGGGCTGGCGCGCTTCAAAGTGGGCGGCAAAGCCGACACCGGCGACAAATTCGCCAAAGGATTCTTTGCCAACCGCTCGCTGGGCACCATGGGACGCGCCAAAAACATTGAAGCGCGCATCGAGCGCCTGCTGAACGAAGATCACATCGACAAGCCGCGTCTGACGTGGCAGATGAAGATCGAATTTGGCGAGACGCCCGGCAGCGGGCGGGCGGTGCTTTCCATGCAGGACCTGCGCGTGGGGTATGGCGAGATCGTGCTGCTGCGCGACCTCAACCTGCACCTGCGCCTGGGCGAACGCCTGGCGCTGATCGGCCCCAACGGCACGGGCAAGACCACCCTGCTGCGCACCATCGCCGGGCACATCCCGCCGCTGGGCGGCACGCTGCGCCTGGGGGCCAATGTGCGCCCCGGCTTTATGACGCAGGAGCAGGAAGAGCTGGACCCCGCCCTCAACGCCCTGCAAGCCGTGCAGGCCATCCTGGGCCAAAACGAAACCGCCGTGCGCTCCTTCCTTTCGCTGTACCTCTTCAAAGGCGACGATGTCTTCATCCCCGCCGGGCAGCTCTCCTACGGGCAGCGCGCGCGCCTGTCGTTGGCCTGCCTGGTGGCGCGCGGCTGCAACTTCCTGCTGCTCGACGAGCCCATCAACCATCTGGATATCCCCGCGCGCACCAGTTTTGAGCAGGCCCTGACCGGTTTCGAGGGCACCGTGGCCGCCGTGGTGCACGACCGCTACTTCATCGAGCGCTTTGCCTCGCGCATTTGGGAAGTGCGCGGCGGGACTATAATGGAATACGAAATCTGAACGCACCCTCAAACAGGAGCCGACCATGACCGTTCTCAACATCGCCCACCGCGGCGCGCGCTCGCTGGCGCCCGAAAACACCCTGCCCGCCGCGCGCAAAGGGTGGGCTCTTGGCGCCGACCTGTGGGAGCTGGACGTGGCGGTGACCGCCGACCACCAACTGGTGGTGCTGCACGACGACACCCTGACGCGCACGTCAAACGCCGCGCAGGTCTTTCCCGACCGTGCGCCGTGGAACGTGTGGGACTTCACCCTGGACGAGCTGCTCCGGCTGGATTTTGGCGCGTGGTTCAACGCCGCCGACCCCTTCGGGCAGATCGCGGCGGGGAAGGTGAGCGCCGCCGAGCAGGCGGGGTTCGCCGGCGTGCGCATCCCCACCCTGCGCGAAGCGCTGGAGTTCACCCGTGCCGGCGGTTGGCGCGTCAACATCGAGATCAAAGATGCCTCCGGCACGGCCGGTGATGGGCATGTAGTGGAGGATGTGGTGGTGCAGGTCACCGAATTGGCTCTGACTCCGCGCGTGCTGGTCTCTTCCTTTAACCATGAGTACCTGCGCCGCTGCAAATCCGCCGATGCGCGCATCATCACCGCGGCGCTGGTGGAAGAACCGCACCCCGACCCCGTGGCGCTGCTGCGTGAACTGGGCGCCGCGGCCTACAACCCCGGGCGCGACGCGATTGACGAACCCACTGTGCGCGCGCTGCGCGCCGCCGGACTGGATGTGCTGGTCTGGACGGTCAACGACCCGGACGAGATGCGCCGCATGATGGATTGGGGCGTCAGCGGGCTGTTCACCGATTTTCCGCAGGTGCTCAACACCCTGCCGGGGCGCTAAAGCAGGGTATTTGACCCATCCAATCATCCGCGCCTGCCCCATCGCGTTGGTTAAGCGTTGGGTAAGCGTTCGCCGGGTAAACTTGACACCTTTAATCGGATTGTGTTATGATTTTCGCCAGAGGTACAACCATATATGGACAATCTTCCGACATCGTCTGCACCCCTGTCATCTTCCGATGCCGGTGACAATCGGAACTCCGTCGAAGCTCCCCAAGCCCCCGAAACCAAGAAAAACTGGAACGCCATCTGGGAAAACCTGGTCCGTTTAGGTCTGGGCGAGACGGCTTTGCGCATTGGTACCGCCCTGATCTCGGTGGCGGCGATTCTACTGGTCGTGTGGGTGATGAGCCGCTTCTACCTGAAAGGCGAAATCACCACTCCGCAGGCAGCTGCCGCCGCCCCGCAGGTCACCGAAACATCCAATCTGGATGCCCCACCGCCGTATGAAGGCCGCGGCGGCGTGTATGCCATCACGCGCATCACCGACCTGCACACCCAGCTGCCCACCCACCCGCGCTTCGAGATCACCGAATATGAAGTGAAGAAGGGCGACACCATTTTCGGCATTGCCGAAAAGTACAACCTGCGCCCGCAGACCATTCTGTGGGGCAACCAGACCCTGCTGGGCGATGACCCGCACAACCTGCAGCCCGGGCAAAAACTCACCATCCTGCCGGTGGACGGCATCTACTATCAGTGGCATGCCGGTGACGGCTTGAACGGCGTGGCCGAATTCTTCAAAGTCACCCCGGATGACATCGTCAACTGGCCTGGCAATAATCTCAATAAAGACGCGCTCGGCGACTACGCCAGCCCGAACATCCCCCCCGGCACCATGCTCATCGTCCCCGGCGGACAGCGCGAATTCGTTTCCTGGACCGGTTTGATGATCACCCGCACCGATCCAGCCGTGGCCAAAGTGCTCGGCCCCGGCTTCTGCGGCACCGTCACGCAGGGTCCGGTGGGCGGCGGCACTTTCGTCTGGCCGACCGACACCGTCTGGCTCTCCGGGTATGACTACAGCCCCGAGACCAACCACTACGGCATAGACATCGGCGGCAACATGGGCGTGCCCGAGTATGCCGTGGATGCCGGCGTGGTGGTTTATGCCGGATGGAACAACTGGGGTTACGGCAACGTGGTCGTGATTGATCACGGCAACGGCTGGCAGTCGCTCTATGCCCACCTGATGGACGGCGGCGTCAACGTTGGCTGTGGCTCGTATGTGGCCCAGGGCGACATCATCGGCTACATGGGCAGCACCGGCAACTCCAGCGGTCCGCACCTGCACTTCGAGCTGTCAAAAGGCGGCGGTCGCGTCAACCCCTGGAACTTCCTGCCGCACTAACCCGCTTCACCTGTAAAAGCATCAGCCCCCGGCCAATGGCCAGGGGCTGGTTTTTTTATCTCCTGCGGTTGGGCCTAGCCCAGCTTGCCGCGTTCCTCATCCACAATCGCGGCGTCCAGCTTGCGGAAGAGCGGGCCCGGTTGGCGCAGCGTGCGCCCCGGCTCCAACCGGCTCGGCTCCCAGCGCCCCACAGCCGTTTCGCCGTGGTAGCGCAGCACGGTATGCTCGCCCAGCGAGTCGTGCTCCACCTGGGTGCTTTGCGTGCCGAAGAGCGTGCCGTCATAGCCCAGGAACTCGTGCAGGCGCTGGCAGGTATGCGGCAGCACCGGCGCGAACATGGTTTTCAGCGAATCGATGGCGCGGATGGCGGTGTAAATCGCGCGCGCCGCCGCCTGGCGGTCGGTCTTGATCGCCGTCCAGGGCGCGGTGGTGTCCAGGTAGCGGTTGACCTCGCTGGCCAGGCGCATGGCCTCGCCCAGCGCGGCGCGCAGATGCACGGCGTCGTACTCGCGCCCTACCGTCTCAAACCCGCCTTCAATCGTCTCCAGCAGCGCGCGGTCGGCCTCGCCCAGCTCGCCGGGGTCGGGCACCTGCCCTTCCCAGTGCTTGTAGCAGAAGCTCAACACGCGGTTGGCCAGGTTGCCCCAGGTGGCCACCAGCTCGTCATTGTTGCGGTGATAAAAATCGCCCCAATCCCAATCGGTGTCCTTGGTTTCGGGCATGTTCACCGTCAGATAATAACGCAAGGGGTCGGGATCGTAACGCGTCAGAAAGTCCAGTCCCCACACCGCCCAGTTGCGGCTGCCGGAGATCTTCTGACCTTCGAGGTTCATAAACTCATTGGCGGGCACATCATACGGCAGCACCAGCGGCGCCACCGTGCTGTGGCCCATCTGGCGGTCAAACGCCTCGCCGGCGCCGGCCAGTTCGGCCGGCCAGATGATGGCATGGAACGGGATGTTATCCTTGCCAATGAAGAAATAGGTGCGCGCTTCGGGCGTCTGCCACCACTGGCGCCAGGCGTCCGGGTTGCCGGTGATCTGGCTCCACTCCAGGCTGGCCGAAAGGTAGCCGATGACCGCCTCAAACCACACATACAGGCGCTTTTCGCGCCACTTGGCGCCGTCGATCTCCTCGGGCAGCTCAATGCCCCACTCCAGGTCACGCGTGATCGGGCGTCCGCGCAGGCCCTCATTGACAATCTGCCCCAACGACTGGCGCAGCACATTGGGCCGCCAGTACGATTCGCGCTCGCGCAGGAACCGCTCCACAATATCCTGGGCTTTGGCCAGGTCGAGGAAGAAGTGTTCGGTTTCGCGCAGCTCGGGCACGCTGCCGTCGATTTTCGAACGCGGGTTGAGCAGCAGCGCCGCCTCGAGGATATTGTTGCACTTGTCGCACTGGTCGCCGCGCGCGTTTTCATACCCGCAAATGTAGCAGGTGCCTTCCACATAACGGTCCGGCAGGAAACGCTTCTGGGAGAGCGAATACCACTGTTTCTGCGGCTCGATATACAGATAGCCGTTTTCTTTCAGCGCCATGAACATGCGCTGCGAAACGCGCCAGTGATTATCGGTGTGGGTGCTGGTGAACAGATCGTAGGTGATACCCAATTTTTGATACAACTCCAAAAAGCGGGCGTGGAACCGCTGATAAACGTCCACCACCGACACTCCCTCGGCGTCGGCGCGCACCAAAATGGGCGTGCCGTGCGAGTCGGAGCCAGAGACCATCAACACTTGCCGTCCCATCATGCGCTGAAAGCGGGCAAAAATATCCGCGGGCAGGTACGAGCCGGTCAAATTGCCGACGTGGATTTCCGCGTTGGCATACGGCCAGGCAACTCCAACTAGGATGGGAAGCGACATGGGACACCTCTACGACTGTGAAAATTTGTGAAGCGATTGTAACATGAAACCGCCCGGCGTGCAGCAGCGGCCTCCGTCGTTTTCCGGCCCTACCCACCCCCGCCGGGCTGTGTTATAGTTTGGCGGTTCGTTGGTAATCTCGTGCTTTTGGAGTGATCATGAAACGACATGTGTTCCTTTGGATTGCCCTGATCGGGATGGTTCTGGCGGGCTGCGCTGCGCCGACCGCCGCGCCCACCCCTGCCCCCACCGCCACCCGCGTACCGGCCACCCCGCTGCCCACCCTCGAACCCGCCGCGCTGGATGCCGCCCTCAAGGCCGCCCTGACCGATGCACAGGTCACACGCATCACCTCGCCCGACGGCCAGTGGACGGCCGAAACCACCTCACAAATCTGCGTAAACGTCGCCGGCCGCAGCTACACCAACAGCCAGATCGTGCTGTTCGACAAAGACGGCAAAGAGGTTTATCACCCGGTGGACGAGTTGGGGCCGTGCCAGATCTCTGGCATTTTCTTCGGCGGGTTGGGCTTCTCACCCAACAACCAGTACTTCTATTACCGCGCCTCCAGCGTGCCCGAAGGCGCGCAGTGCATCTCGGCCGGCAGCCGCCCGATGGTGCGCCTGGATCTGCGCACCGGCAAGCTCACCACCCTGCCGGAAGGCTTCCCGTCCGAGGACATGTCGGTGATGGCCTGGCGCGACGGCAGCGACCTGCTGGTGATGGATTTGAACACCGCCGCTGCCGAACGCTTTAAAGAGGTTTTTCCCGCCACGACTACCTTTGACCTGGGCTGGCTGCCCGATAACTCCACCGTGGTGGCCGTGCAGAACGAGAACGACTGCGCACCCTTCGGCAAGAGCAGCGTGGTGCAAATTCCAGTGCGCATCCCCGGTAACGCCCGGGTGGTCTACACCGCCAAAGAAACCACCCCGCTCTTCCTGCGCTACGTTGGGTACACCCTGGATATGTACATCCTGGCCGATCGTGACGGCATGGAGTGGGGCCTGGACCCTGAGTCGGGTGAGTTGTTGCCGTTGCCGTAGGAAGAAAGTGGACAGTGCCAGTGGATAGCAGCCAGTGATCAGTAATAAAGCGAGTATTTATCCACAGAATTTTGGAGTTTTCCAAACAATTAAGATCCCGGCGCCGCTAACGGCGTCGGGATTGTTTAAACCGATCAAACCATAACCTTTCTTCGTACAGGCACGGGAAAGTTCGTCTTTCGTCTTTTCCACCTGTGTCCCCGCGCCCCGGCGCAGAAAAAAACCGTGGATCCCCGGCCTTCAATTCATCCGAGTCATCCGCGGATAAAATCTCCCCGTCGCCGGGACGGCGGCGCGATCGGGGGTATGGATAGTCTATGAAAATCAAGAGATGGGTTGAACCCCCACCTTCTTTTTTTATCGATA
>DAOUGY010000220.1:0-8067 GCA_034428975.1 Anaerolineaceae bacterium
ACGATCGGGTCGGGTTCGGGCGTCGAACTGCTGCTCTTGAAGATCGCCACCGCCAGGCGAATGGTGTCGCCCTGGGGTTTGGCGCGGTTTTCCGGCACCGTCAGGTAACCACATTCCACCTTCACGCCGGCCGGCACGTCAAAGGGGCAGTCGGCTTTCTCATACGCGCCGGAAGTCGGCGCGGCGGGTTCGGTGCTTTGCGGTTTGAGGAACGGCAGGGTGTTGCAGGCGCTCAACAGCAGGCTTGCAACGGCCAGCAGCGAGAGCAGAGAGTACAGGCGTGGGGTCTTCATGGTTGGTTTTCCTCCTTGGCCTTGCGGCATGGGATAATTGTACCCGATATCGCCGCCTTGCCCATGCCGCCCGCCTCTGGCAGGCGATGCGCAGCCTGTCGGCAACCAGGCGGAGTATAATAGACATATCCTTTTCACCATCTGGAGAACGAACCATGCCAAAAACCCCGCCCCGTTGGGACATGACCAACGTATACCCCGCCCTCGAATCGGCCGAATTCAAAGCCGATTCCGAACGCCTGAAAGGGCTGATCAGCGACCTGGAAAGCTACATGTCGGCTCAATCCGCCGCCAACGCCGATACCCCACCCGCCGAGTTGGCGGCAGCGCTGGGCGGCGCCCTTGATCGCTTTAACGCCATGCTGCTGCTGTCGGGCACGCTGCAGGCCTACCTGCATTCCTTTGTCTCCACCGATACCTTCAACACCACCGCGCTGCGCCTGCTTTCCGAATTTGAGCAGGTGGCCGTGCGCATGGAAATGCTCGAAGTACAGTTCCTGGCCTGGGTCGGCCGCCTGACGCCCGTGCTGCCGCAGGTGCTGGATCTGCCCGGCACAGCCCGCGAGCATGCCTTCAGTGTGCGCGAAGCCGCCGAGCAAAGCCGCTATCAAATGAGCGCCAACGAAGAAGCCCTGGCCGCCGAGTTGAATTTGAGCGGCGCCAACGCCTGGGGCAAGTTGCAAAGCACGGTCACCTCACAGTTGAGCGTCGATTTCGAGCTGGACGGCGAGGTCAAGGCCCTGCCGCTGCCCGCGTTGATCAACCTGCGCGGCCACCCCGATGCCGAAACGCGCCGCCGCGGCTACGAAGCCGAACTCAAGGCGCTGGCGTCCATCCGCGAGCCGCTGGCCGCCGCCATGAACGGCATCAAGGGCACCGTCAACACCCTCAACCGCCGCCGCGGGCGCGTCGATGCGGTGCATTCCAGCATCGACCAGGCGCGCATCGATCGCCCGACGCTGGAAACCCTGCTGGGCGCCATGCACGATTCCTTCCCCATGTTCCGCCGTTACTTCCGCGCCAAGGCCGCCAAGCTGGGCAAGGAAAAACTGCCCTGGTACGACCTGTTCGCCCCGATGGGCAGCACCTCCACCACCTACACCTTCGACGAGGCGCGCGACTTCATCCTGGCCAGCTTCGCCAACTTCTCACCCGACCTGTCGGCCTTTGCCAAACGCGCCTTCGACCACAACTGGATCGACGCCGAGCAGCGCCGCGGCAAGGTGGGCGGGGCCTTCTGCATGGGCGTGCCGGGCGTGCAGGAATCGCGCGTGATGTGCAACTTCGACGGCTCGCTCGATCAGGTTTCCACTCTGGCGCATGAACTGGGCCACGCCTTCCACAACGATTGCATCTACCGGGCCGGGCGCACCCCCATCCAGCGCCGCACGCCCATGACGCTGGCCGAAACCGCCTCGATCATGTGCGAGACGATCGTTTCGCAGGCTTCGCTGGCCACGGTCGGCAGCCGCGATGAGGAACTGGCCATCCTGGAGACCTCGCTCAACGGCGCGTCGCAGGTCATCGTCGATATCTACTCGCGCTACCTGTTTGAGAAAGAAGTCTTCGAACGCCGCGCGAACGCCGAGCTGTCGGCCGACGATCTGTGCGCCATCATGGAAAACGCCCAGAAGGCCACCTACGGCGACGGACTGGACGAGCGCTATCTGCACCCCTACATGTGGACGTGGAAGCCGCACTATTACGACGCCGGCCTTTCCTTCTATAACTACCCCTATGCCTTCGGTCTGCTGTTCGGCACCGGCCTGTACGCCATCTACCAGCAGCGCGGCAGCCGCTTCGTGACCGATTACAAGAACCTGCTGTCCAGCACCGGCATGGGCAGCGCCGCCGAACTGGCTGCGCGCTTCGATATTGACCTGCGCAAGCCCGATTTCTGGCAGGCTAGCCTGAAGGTCTTCGAAGCGCAAATTGAGCGCTACGTCGAACTGTAACCCCTGCGTTTCTTGCACGTCTGCGATCCCGGCCGACAACACCGGGATCGTTTTTTCTTCCGCCGCCAATGCCGGGCGCTTTTATGCTATCATTGAGATCATGGCTCCCCCCAAAGACCGCATCCTCATCGTCACCGCCGACTCACTGATTGCCGACATGCTCGCGCGGCAATCCCTGGAGGCGGCCGGTTACCGCTGCATTGTGGTCGCGGATGTGAATGCCGCCATCAACCAGTCCATCCAACAGGCCCCCGATGTGGTCATCGCCGACATCAAAATCCCCGGCCTGAACGCCAAAGACCTGCTCGCCGCCCTTTCCGGGCAGAGCGTGCAGATTCCCATGATCGTTCTGGCGCGCAAAGGCATGGAAGCCGATATCATCCAATCTTTCCGACTGGGCGCCAGCGATTACCTGATCTGGCCGGTGCGCGAGACCGAGGTAATCAACGCCGTCGAGCGCCTGCTGCGCCAGGTGCATGAACGCCGCGAACGCGAGCAGCTTTCGCTGCAACTATCGCGCGCCAACAGTGAGCTGCAGCAGCGCGTGCGCGAACTGACCACCATCTACTCCCTCGGCAAAGTGGTCACTTCGGTCACCGATCCCGCTGTGCTGTTCAAAAAAGTGCTGGACGGCGCCATCCGCGTCACCACCGCCGACCTGGGCTGGCTGCTGATCCAAGACGACGCCGCCAAAGCCTTCACCCTGGCCGGCGCGCACAACTTGCCCGAGTCGTTGAACGCCCAACTCAACCGCCCGTGGGACGACGGCATCAGCACGCTGGTGGCCAAATCGGGCGAGGCGCTGACGCTGTTTGGCGAGCCGATCAAACGCTTCCAAATCGCCGCGCTGGGCCAGTCGGCCCTGATCGTGCCGATTAAGGTTCAAAAACAGGTCATCGGCCTGCTGGTGGTGATGCGCAAACAGGCCATCCCCTTCAACGCCAGCGAACAGAACCTGATGGAAGCCATCGCCGATTACGCCGCCATCAGCCTGGTCAACGCGCGTCTGTTTCGCACCCTGCAAGAACGCGCCCGCTCGCTGGAAGCCCTGGCCGCCCGGGCACAATTGGGCGCAAAGGCCAACAACGGCCTCATGCTGACCGTCCAGAAAGAGCTGCGCCCGCCGCTGCAAGAAGCGCGCGCCGCGCTGGACGCCCTGACCAAAGACCCCACCGCGCGCTGGAACACCGATCAACGCCGCCAATTAAGTGCGCTTCAGGAACAGATTCAACACCTCGAGCGCATCGCCGAGGCGGTTGAACCGCCGCACGCCGCCGACCTCAAACCCGGCGCGGTTGCCGCCGTGTCCGACATCCTGCGACAAGCCGTGCAGCGTTTTAAACCGCTGGCCGAGCACAACGGCGTCAGCCTGGCGCTGGAATTACCGGCGCGTACGCTGTTCGCCCAGGCCGACGCGGCCCAACTGGCGCAAATTCTGCATGGATTGATCAGCAACGCGATCAAATTCAGCGCGCCGGGCGGCAGCGTGCGCCTGCAAGCCGCGCAAGCCGCCAACCACCGCGTGCAAATCAGTGTAGCCGATTCCGGCAGCGGGTTGGATGCCGCGGCCATGGCGCGCCTGTTCATCGAAAACGGCGAAAACCCCGCCGCCCGCCGCCGCTTTGGCGGGTTGGGGATTGGTCTGCCGCTGATCAAGGAACTGGTCGAACGTCAGCCGGGCAGCATCACCGTCGAAAGCCAGCCCGGCCGTGGCACCCGGTTCCATGTTCTGTTCACCGAGATCGACACCCTTTCCTGAAGCGAAGTGTGGCATGCCCGTTAAAGACACCATCCTCATCCTCACCTCCGATCCCCAGATCAACATGCTGTTGGGGCGCATGCTGCGATCCTTTGGGTTTGAAACCCAGGCCTTCGAAGCGCCCGAAGCCATCGACAGCGCGCTGCAGGGAACGCCGCCCGCGCTGATCATTTTGAGCGAGAGCCTGCGCGGGATCAGCTCCATGCCGCTGGCCGAACACCTCATCCAGCGCCTGCCGGCCACGCCCGTTTTGCTGCTGGTGACAAAAGACACCCCCGATCTGCTCAAACGCGCGCTGCAAACCGGCGTATCCGATTATCTGTGCCTGCCTCTGCGCTCGGAAGAGGTGCTGCGCGCTGTGCAAAACAGCCTGGATAAAGCCCGTCAGCGCAAGGAATGGGTGCTGCTCGAATCGCGCCGGACCACCGCCAGCCTGCAGCAGCGCATGGACGAGCTGGAAGTGCTGGCCCAGTTGGGCCGCGCCGTCACCAGCCTGCTGGAATTGGACAGCATCCTCTCCGCCGTGGTGGACGCCGCCGTGCAGCTCACCAACGCCGAAGAAGGCAGCCTGCTGCTTCTGGACGAAGAGACCAACGAGCTGTACATGCGTGCCTCTCGCAACTTCCAGGAAGAATTTGTGCGCACCTTCCGCCTGCCCGTCAGTGACACCCTGGCCGGTTCGGTGATGAGCAGCGGGCAATCGGTGCTGCTGGATGAAGACACCCCGCAGAAGATTAAAACCTCGTATCTGGTGCAAAGCCTGATCTATGTACCCTTGCAGGTGCAGGGGCATGTCATCGGCGTGCTGGGCGTGGACAACCGCAATGCCATCAAAACCTTCAACGCGCACGACGTACAATTGCTCAACACGCTGGCCGAATACGCCGTGGTGGCCATCGAAAACTCGCGCCTGTACGCCACCACCATCCTGGAACGCAACAAGCTGGAAACGATTCTGACGCGCATTCAGGACGGCGTCATCGTCATCGACACGGACGAGCGCCTGGTGATGATCAACCCGGCAGCCCAGGCCGCGCTGAACTTGACCGAAGTGAGTTACCGCGGGCGGCCCGTGCGCGAGGTGATCAGCCAGCCTGATGTGCTGGAACTGATCGATGTAACCGGACAGCGCCTGTCCAACCGCACCGAGTTCACCGCCGAAGACGGGCGCGTCTTCAGCGTGCAGCTCACGCCCATCCCCGAGGTGGGCATCGCGCTCACTCTGTACGATATCACCTACCTGCGCAAGCTGGACCGCATCAAGAGCGATTTCGTCAGCACCGTGTCGCACGATCTACGCTCGCCGCTGACCGCCATTCTGGGGTATGTGGAGCTGATGGAACGCGCCGGGCCGGTGACCGAGATGCAGCGCGAATTTATTCGCCGTGTGCAAAGCAGCGTGCAGAGCATCACCAATCTGGTCAACGACCTGGTGAACCTCGGCCAGATCGAAGCCGGCTTTGACGCCCGCAAGGAAAGCCTGGACCTGCCGCGCATCATGCAGCTCAGCGCCGCCGGCATGGAGAAGATTTTGAAGGAAAAGGGGCTGACGCTGGCCCTGAATATCCCCGACGGGCTGCCGACTACCTTTGGCAACCCGGTGCAAATGCGCCAGATGATCGAGCACCTGCTGGACAATGCCGTCAAATATTCCAAACCCGGCGGGTCGATCGATGTGGCCGGCACGGTGGAAATGAACCAGATCATCCTGCGCTTCAGCGATACGGGCGTCGGCATCCCGCCCGCCGACCTGCCGCACATCTTCGAAAAATTCTACCGCTCCAGCAACGTCAGCGGCAGCAGCAGCGGCACCGGCCTGGGCCTGGCCATCGTACGCTCGATTGCGGAAAACCACAACGGCCGCATCTGGGTTGATTCGACGCCGGGTAAAGGCACCACGTTCACCATCGTGCTGCCGCTGCCCGCCGCGGATTGATGCCGGTCCACCTCACACAAACCAAAACCGGACCCGAAGGTCCGGTTTTGTGCTTAAAAAGGCTCCGTCGGGATGAGGAGGAACCCGACGGAGGCCTTCGCCAAAGGAGGAGACAGTGAAGAACAAAACTGTCATATGCTGTTGTCTTGCGTCCCTATCATACCAGCCCACCCCTTTTTCCGATACGGCAATTCGTCACACAGCCGGGCGATGATGCTCACAAACCCGCCGCCGTCTGCAGAAAGGATTGTATGACAAATAGCGCGTCCTCGGCATTCTGGTACGCCTGCACAGTGAGGTTGGGCTCGTGATTGCCCAGGATCATCTTGGAAACGCGCCGCCCGTGGCGGTAGCAGCACAGCACCGGCTTGCCCAACTGCAGCGCCAGGGCAATTTCGTACCCTACCCCGTGCGACGGGGTGCTCACCTCGGCGATCAACGCATCGCACTCGCGCACCCAGCGCACGTCGCGCGCATACACATCTTCGGCGCTGACCTGGTCTTCGCGCTGCAGCACGTCGGCATCCGCCAGATCAGCGGTGGGGATGGTGTGCCCGCCGGCGTGCAGGTGGTCGACAATCGCGCGGTAAATCGCCTCGTCCTGGCGCCCGCCGGTGATGGAGCAAGAAAAGTAAATGTTCATGGCTGCGGCCTCGCTGAATTTTGGATGCCCCAATCATACCGGATTCCGGTGCGCCACAAAAGGCAGATGAGGGGAAGGACGCGCGCCGGTTTAAAAGAAACCGCCTGCCGCTTCGCGTTAAAGCGCCGCACGGCAGGCGATGGGTGTACACGCAGCGCGTGCTACAAATCGCGCCGGCTGAAGCGGCGCACGGCGATGAACAGCACCACCAGCAGGTAAAGGCCCGCGTAGATCACCATGGCATTGCTGGGCACCGAGCGCGAGACGAACGGGTTGTTGCCAAAGAACTGCATCAGCGGCGACGACATTTCATAGGATGCCCGGCGCCAGAGCGCCTCGCTGGGCAGCAGCAGGCTGGAGACGATGCCAATTCGCACCGCCGCCGCGCTGTTCATAAACGAACCGATTTGCTCCACCCAGCCGCCCACAAACGCCAGGCCGTACATGCCAAACACCGCGCCGCCGGCGGCCAGTGTACTCAACGAACTGGAGAAGGCCATCGTCAGGGTCATCACCACCAGCCCTTCCAGATAGATCAACCCCAGGCCAATCGCCACATTGCGCACGGTGAAGCCGGTTTGCAGCGCCACGCTCAACGCCACGCCGCCTTCCAGCAGCAAGGCGTACAGCAAAATCAGCCCGGCATACCCCAGCCATTTGCCCAACACCACCTCGGCGCGGCGCACCGGTTTGCTGACAATCGATTGGATCGAGCCGCTGGCGATCTCGCCGGCCAGTGTGTCGGCCGTCACCAGCGCGGCCATCATCACCATCAGGAAGTTGACCGCGTACAAACCGGCCATCGTCAGCATGTTGTAGGTTTCGGTATTGGCGATTAAATCGCGGAAGGGCGAGCTTTGCACATCTTTAATAATGAACATGACGCCCAGATTAAAGATCACCAGAAAGCCCAGGCCCAGCGCCGCGGCCGTCACGGCGATGCGCCGGCGAACCGCTTCACGGAAGGTCAGTCGTGCCATGATCCAGGTACCCATCTCACAACCCTCCGTCCGTGCCCACAATTTGAATGAACATCTCTTCCAGCGATTGCGTCTCCGGCGTGACGGCGAACACATCCACCTGTTCGGCGTGCAGGGCGCGCAGCACCTGCGGAATCTGCGCCTCACCGGCCAGCGCCAGGTGCAGCGTCTCGCCTTCCAGGCGCGTTTCGGCCGCCAGACCGCGCACTGCATCCAGCGCTGCCGGCGGCACCCCGCCGGTGCGAATGGTCACGCGCGCGCTGCCGGCCATCAGGGTCTTCAGGTCGGCGGTTTTCAACACTTCGCCGTGCTTGATGAACGCCACGCGGTCACAAGTGATTTCCACTTCGCTGAGCAGGTGCGAGTTGAGAAAAACCGTGGTGCCGGTTTCACGCAGCTCGCGGATCACGTCGCGCACCAGACGGCGCCCAACCGGGTCCAGCCCGGAGGTGGGCTCGTCCAAAAACACCAGGCGGGGCTGGTTGAGCAGCGCCTGGGCCA
>DAOUGY010000221.1:0-16059 GCA_034428975.1 Anaerolineaceae bacterium
CTTGTCGGTATGCAGATCATGCGCCCACCAACCGCCGCCGCAGCCCGCAAAATTCGAGCAGGAAATCAGGAACTGTTCGGAGAAATCCTTGGCGCTGCCGCCGGCGATCAGCAAAGCCGATTCCATCACTGCCACCGTGCCGAACGCCCAGCAGCTTCCGCAGGACCCCTGATTGCGCACCGCGGTCACCTTACCACTGGCCCGCCAGTCAAAGCTGGTCGGCAACGCTGCCGCGCTCACGCCGTCTTGCAGATTATCCAATTGCGCATCCGGCAAATCCGGCATGCTGATGGCCGGTACATCCAGTGGGCTGCTCAAATCCAGCGCATTGCCCAGCGCGCCCAATTGCATGTCCACGTGTCGTGCCACCGCTGCGCCCACCTCAAACGGCCGTTGATACACCAGCCGGATGGTCACTGCGCCGTCCGCCAGGGCGCGCAGGTGCAGCACTTCACGCGCCGGGGCTCCGGGGTAACTGCCGCGTGCGATCACTTCTTTCTCGCCGGCCAATTCCACCAGGGCCGCGCCGTCATCCACCAGATTCCATGTGCTGCCTGCACCGGGGCGGCTTTCCAACGTGACGGCCAATTCCTGCCCCTGCACCATCTGACCGGTGAGGGATAAATAAATCACCCCGCCCAGGAAATCCAATTCCGGGGCCAGGGTACCGTAAACGGTCTGCCGAAAGTCATCCAGCGTGGATTGGGCCTGCAGATGAACCTGATACTGAACCGCTTCTTCGGTCACATCCGCCACCTGAACCTCATAGGCGGTGGCCGATCCGGCCAGTTTGGCATTCAACACATCCAGGAGCTGGGTGCCCGCCTGGGTTTCGCCGCCCAGGGCGCTGACCTCGTCCATCGGGACGGGCGCGTCCAGCGTGAGATTCCAATCAATGGTCGGGGGAGTGTCATCCTGCGCAAAAGCAACAGTAAATGTGGAGGCCAGAAAAGACGTCGCCAAAACACTGGTGAGTACCAGGCCTGCCAGAATTTTCTTGGCGCGCATCAAGATCATGAGCCGTTTTCCTTCCTGTGGATTGTTTCGATAAAGGGGATAGCGCTAAATGTAGAGCAATTAAGGATTATTTTACCTAAAAAGAACATGTTGAAAACCCCCGCAGGCCGATTCCACACCAACCGTAGGGTTGTTGTAAGGTGACGAACGATCTTCTTAATGAATACTGCTCCAAAGAATGTTCATTCACCGCTTTTCACGGCTTGCGAGCGATTCCTTAAGACCATATTAATACTTTTTTTGCCAACACGATTTGACAAACTGTAACGAATTCTTTACACTCTTTTTAAGGCAATTCCCCTTCATTCCATTCACCGGTGCCAGGGATTGCGCATTCCCCATCCTTTTCAATTATCCGGTACCCCACGGATGGGCATTCCCCTTAATCGTTTACCGCATCATTTATCTACAATCAGAAGGTTGGTTGATTGGATCCTCAATCCGGCCGCGGGAGGAATTCCACATTTCGTTTTGAGTTAAGCATGCAATCACAGCAAACCGTTCGGCTTGAAAAATCTGCTTTCGGAGACCAGACACCAGGATGGAGGAGAAAATGGCCCAGCGTTTTTGGCGAAGCACGGTCGGTCTTGGAATCATTATCCATTTACTCATTCCTCCAGCGATGCCTGTTGCTCAGGCCGCTGCACTTACCGCAAATCAGGCAGCCGTGGTACTCACCACGCAAATCGTGGACCCCAATCCAGGGCGCGGTGTGCACAATGCCATCGCCCTCGACCTGGATAATGCACCCCACATCGCCTACTATGATTCAATCAATGCCGACCTGCTGCTGGCCACGCGACCGGGCGAGACATGGTTCCGTGAGGAAGTGGACAGCGAAGGCGACACCGGCCTGATGCCATCCATTGCCCAGGACTCACAGGGCAGAACCCACCTCGCGTATTTCGACCAGACCAATGGCGATCTGCGCTACGCCCGTCAGGTAGATCCGGACGGGTGGAATCGAGTGACGGTTGATTCGGATGGCAACACCGGTTGGCTGCCGTCTCTGGCACTTGACCGGGACGATCAGCCGCACATCGCCTATTGGAACCAGAGTCTTCACGCCCTGCAGTATGCTCATTTTGACGGCACGCAGTGGCAGATTCAAACCGTAGCCGCCGATGTCTTTACCAGCGGGAGCATCACCCTGGCGCTTACCAGCGAGGGTTTGGCACGCATCATCTACCAGCGTTCGGCCGGGCCGCAATCCTTTATGGGTCTGGGGTATGCCGCTTATGACGGCGTGTCCTGGAGTGTGGAGACCATTGCCGCTGACCCGGCTGCCGGCAGTTGGTCGTCTCTTGCGCTGGATGCTTCGGACAACCCGCATATCGCGTATTCGGTTAGCTCGGCCGGTCTGCGTTACATCACCTATGCCAGTGCGTGGAGCGCGCCTGAAGCCGTGGATACCGGCGCGTTGGCCGGTTCCAACTTGCGCCTGGCATTGGATCCCGCTGGCCGACCGCGCATCGTCTTTTTTGACGGTGCCGTCAACGGCGTGCGCCTGGCTTACCGTGACGGTACGCTCTGGCGCAAAGAGACTCTTCTTGGTGGCAGCTCCAATCCTTACATTATTATGGATTCAACCGGCACAACGCACATCAGCCTGATCAATACCACCACCAACATTTTGAATTACATTGCCATCCAACCCTTTGCCGATTTGATCGTGAGCGATATATGGCTGGAAGGCTCGACCATTCATTTTCAAACATACAACCTCGGGCCGGGGGAAGCACCGGCCGGCTTGACTGCCGCCCTGTTGATTAACGGCAGTAAATCCGCCAATTACACCTTTGCCGCTTCCATCCCGGCCGGCGGCCGGGTGAAGGCCAGTTTTGCGTATGCATTGGGTTGCCCGGTCGGCGAGCAGCGCAGCGTGCGGGTGGATATCAACCCCGGCGGAACCATCACCGAAATCTCACGCGCCAACAATTCGCTGGAAGAGTTGTGGACCTGCCGCAGCGAACCACCCGCCATCCTGACCGGACCCAGCGTGTCCGGCATCACCCAAACATCCGCCACCATACAGTGGAGCACCAACGTTGCTGCCGACAGTCAGGTGAATTTCGGCCGCCGCCCGGGGAATTATGCCACCAGTGAAAATCCAGCCCAGGTCACCAACCACAGCGTCACCCTCACCGGTTTGACACCCGGCGTGCCCTACGCGTATGAAGTCAACTCCACCAATACCGCCGGCCAAAGCGTGCATTCCAAAACCTTGTTCTTCGAGACGCTCCCCGCCGGTGGCAACGTGCCCACCGGAATCACCCGCACCATCACCCGCGATCCCGACCAGTCAGATGTCTACACCCTTACCGCCAACATCCCCAACGCCAGCGGCGCGGAACGCGTGGATTTCTATGTGCAGCTCTACCCGGGCGGTCCGAAAAAGCTCATCGGCAGCGCATACGGCGGCGCGAGCGTGGATGACGGCGGCGCCATGCAATTCCAAACCAAATTTTCACCGGGCAAAGCCGGCTATTCCCGCCAGGACCTGGCATCTGCCAGCATCATCACCCAGGTATCTGTCCTCGGCGGGTCCACCGAGAATTTTGAAGATCTCCTGGGTACTTTACAGCCGCTTCAACCCGAAGTTCAGATCACCGCGCCCACCCCGGATTACACCCTTTATATTGAAGGCGACGTCGTGCCCGCTTCCACCTATCTACCGGTCAGTGTGTATGCATCCGGTTTTGAGTGGGGCTGTGAGTGGTCAGGCGGTGGTCTTGCGCCGGATTGCGATGACGTGGCCAGGGTCGTGGACGAAATCAAGTTCCTGATCATGCCGGGCAATATATTACTCATTAATCCAACAACCCTCGACTACAATATGTCCTCATTCATGAATATCAGCGGGTTGGCGACCGGTGATTATACGCTCTACGCCACCGCCAAATCGAACGGCGAAGTCACGAGTATATCAATCCCCTTCCACATCACTCGCGGCGAGGCGCAGGCGACCATCGAACGAGCGGTGTATCGCACGGGCAATGCCTTCAACGTGTCATTAACCATCCGCAACGCAGCTACGGCTTCCCTACCGTTGGAGATTGACAGCCTGATTGACAACATCCGCGGATTTCAACCCGTTTTTGACGATGCCGGTGACACGCGCTTGCGCTCTTTGTATTCCCCTAGCACCCGCTCCAACCGAGTGATCATTGATATTGACCAGGGCGCCAACGAAACGCGCGTTCTCAACCCCGGCGAGAGTTACCAGCTCTCGTATCTGGCCATTCCCATCCTGTACGAAAACAACATGCTCTACGAGATGGGCAATGTTGAATTGGGGTATCTCACTGGCGGACAACATCAATTACTGTTTTCTCAACTACCGGCTCATACCGCCGTCGATCCCTCGTCGGTTACGCCCATCCCGCTGGCCGCCTCGGTAGCCAACGCGCTCAAACAGGATGACTATTTGCTGATCACCCACCCCGCCAATCTCAAATCCAGCTTTGGCACCACCACCGGCGAGCCAAACTGGAACACCCTGCTGCGGCGCATGGCAGACCTGGCCCATATGCGGCAGGGTGCCCTGGCCTTTATGGATAGTCCGGACGCCGACGTACTCAACAACCTGTTGGAACCCGATGACCCCACCTGGACGGCCAAACTGCACCCCAACTTTATTGAATATGCCGGCGGCTATGTCTTGATTGTCGGCGAGCCGGGTGTCATGCCCTCCAATTCGGTGGACGGCCTGGTGTACTCCACCACCGAGAACGAACGGGTGGATCTGACCGACAATCCCTTTGCCCACACCGGCGGCGACGGCGCGCCGGACCTGATGCTGGGGCGCATACCGGGCACCACGGTCGCACAATTGATCAAGCCAATTGAGACCAGCCTGGCCGTGTTGCGCGGTACGCTGTCCAACGACCGCAGCCATGCCCTCGGAAGTTGGGGCACCGGCGACGGCATCAGCGTCTTCAAAGAGACAGCCGAAACCCACAAGCAACGCCTGCTGGATCACGGCTGGACGGTGAACCTGTTAAGTGAAGAAGAGGAAGTCTTCATCAGCGGCCCGCTGGATATCCCGTTTGATGAAGGCGACCTGGTAGCCGCCGGCGATCTCAACAACGACGGTCGCGAAGAGTTGATCATTGGCGACATATCCACCGATGAAATCTACCGGGTGGAGTTCACCACCCAGGGCTACAGCCGCACACTTTGGTTTGAATACAGCTATGATTTGCGCGCCTATTCCGGGTTCGAAATCGGAAACGTGGACGACGATCCCCAGGAAGAGCTGGTGATTGCCACCTACAATGACCGGATCACAGCCACCGACGGTGTCACCGGCGTCAATCAACCGCCCATCGATCACAATTTTGCCTATACCGATAAGCTGCTGTTGGCCAATATGGATTCCGACGAGCAGATGGAAATCCTCGTTGTTCAGGGCGGCGATATGGACATCCTAAACGCCGACGGCAGCCTGGTGCGCAGCTTCGAGCTGGATGCCGGAGTATGGGATTATGTTGTCGCCGGCGACATCCTCCAATCCGACTGGGTGGATGAAATCGTGCATTTCGATTACGAAACCCAGCGCGCGTTTATTTACTCCCGGCTGGGTACTCTGCTCGATGAATTCCCCGCGAACTTTAATCAGGAAGATTCAATCATTGTGGCGGACGTGGATAACCGCACGCCCGATGACACCCCCGCCGAGATCTGGGCATTGGATTGGAAGAGCAACGGCATCCGCGTCTACCAGAGCTACGGCGAGGAGCCCAAGGCAGCCTGGCTTCCACAGCGCGTGGATGAAAACGAAAAACTGGTCATGATCCAACTGCCCGGCGAAACCCTTCCGGCGGTCTGGCTGTTGCGCCGCACAGACAAAGCCTACCAGATCGACCGCAACTATGCCCGGGGAATGCAAACCAAGTATGCCATGCTGGCGGACGGCATGGATTATCTCTTCTACCGCGGTCATGGCAGTTCCAACGGCTGGGAAAGCATTGCCGTCAACACGGCCGTGCCACTGGACTTTGGCATCACGGCGCCCATCGCCGTGGGGCTGACTTGCCTGAGCGGCGATTACGGCGGTTCGGGCTCGGTTTTCAGTGAAAAGATGCTGGCATGGGGTGCGGGGGTTTTCTTTGGCTCCACCGAAGTATCCTCGCGTGAGAACAACAGCGAAGCCTCCGGATGGATCGCCAACCATGCGCGAGACAATGAACCGTTCGCTCTCACCATGCTGCGCTATAAAAACAACAAATGGGGCGGTAAGCCGCTGGCCGGCTCATCGTGGGCGTACTGGGTGCACGAATACAATATCTATGGTGATCCCAAGTTTGGTTATAACGGTGATACCACTGCGGTGGATTTCGTTCCAGATACCAGCAGCGGCGCAGTGGCGTTTGGCGCGGCAATTACCGCCGCCGGTGAGGCCGGGACCGAATCCTCCAACCTGCATGTGGATATCCCTGCTTATCAGGTTGCCCAGGCCGATGGATACGATTGGGTGGACATCCCGGATGGGGAGATTCGAACCATCGACGGCCAGCCGCGTATCCCATTTTATACCATTGTCCAGGAATATCCGAGCGGCACGCGTGTGAGCGATGTCCGCTTGACCGCCCGCGGTGGCAAAACCACAACCACAGGCTTGAACCTGCCCACATACACCACCCAGATCGACAGTGCCCCCGAAGCCCCCACCCCGCCACGTCCCAAGTCCCTCATCACCGGCAGCGAATACGCCTGGACTCCTGATCCGGCGCAGATCTTCACCTGGGATGTCGCGGAGCATGCCGACGGCAGTTCCACCCTGTACATGCATATCACCCCATTCTATTACAGCCCCGCAACCACTGACGTGGAGTTTTACTCCAGCTACGATTTCTCCGTCAGCACCGTGAACACCGACTGGCGCATCACGCGTCTGGCCATCCATAGGAGCGTGGTTGCGGCGGGAGAGGATGTGGTGCTTAACGCTTCCATCGTCAACAACAGCGGGCTGTCGGCCGATATTCTGGTCAATGCTGTGCTACGCAACGCCGCCGGTGCAGAAATCGCCGCCGCCGAACTGCATACCCTGGAAGCTCTGACCTCCGGCGCAACCGCCACCTACTCGGCCGTCATCCCCACTGCGGGCCTGCTCCCAGGCAGTTATGAAGTTGTGCTCGAACTGCGCACGTCTTCTGGCGTCATCATCGATATCGAAACCGCCGAACTCACGCTGGGCCACGCCGCAGCGCAGTTGACCGGCCTGACCGCCCAGCCATCCTTCTTCCAGGCCGGGCAAACTCTTCAAATCCAATTGACCGTCACCAGCGCCGGCGATCTGCCGCTCACCGGCGCCGTCGCCCATGCCCGCGCCTTTGATCCGAACGGCGCGCTGGTTGTGTTGTTTGAAGAAGCACTCGAAGATCTGCCGCCCGGGCAATCTACCCTGGTCAGCCTCCCGTGGGATACCACCGGTCTGGAAAGCGATACTTATACCGTGCAGGCCTATGTACAGTATGCCAGCACGGCAACCGCAATTCAACAGATCACTGTCAGCACGCTGTCGGCCGAAATTTACCTGCCGCTTATTGTGAAGTAAATCATCCGGTGATCTTCGCAGTCTCCACAGAACGAGCAGCTAGAGCATCTGAATACAAAGAAAGACCAGTCCTGTGAGCAGCCCGGCGTCGAGTTGGACACCGGGCTGTTTTTTTACCCAATCGGATTTCCAGCACCAGAAACCGGCTGATTCATTGTTTACCATGAAGAGCACCAGTTTTAATGTCCCGTTAGCGGCTTTGAATCATTGCAGCTTCGTTACAGATTGCGACTAAAAGTCAACTTTCAATTTTATTATTTTTTTTATGAGGTGGAAATACTATATAATTGTTATTTGAAGTGTGCCCCAATTTCTCTCGATTCAATTGAATACTTGCAGTGAGGAGCTCGTTGTGATCCATCCCGTATCCTTTTCCCAGGCGTTAAGGCGACCATTCTTGCACGTTGTTTTGTCCATCGTCATTGCCCTCGGCCTCATGCTGACCGGTGTGCCTTTGAGCACCCTGCAGACAGCCAACGCCGCTTCACCAGCCACATTGCCGCCCGAAACGTTATATGCCGGCACCGACACCCTCCTGGGTGGTGACGATGTCATCTCCTCATCTTTCCCGATCGGCTTCTCCTTCACGTATTACGGTAACACCTACACCCAGATGGAAATCAGCACCAACGGTCTGGTCTGCTTTGGCGGCCAGGGAGGGTACCAGTGGACCGAACAGCCCATCCCGAATACGGCCGTTCCGAACAACTGCATCATGGCTTTTTGGGACGATTTGATGTCGTACGATGCGGCCACTCAGCCCATTCTGTACCGCACCATTGGCAGCGCTCCCAATCGTGAAACCATCATTCAGTGGACCAATTACGGTTACTACAACTCCCCTCTGCCGATGGGCACCTTCCAGATCATCATTTATGAAACCACCAATAACATCCGCATGCAGTACCGCCAGTTGTTGACGGCCGAGCGGTCTTTGGGCCAATCGGCGGCCATCGGCCTGGAAAACTTCGGCGGCACCGCCGGGGTGCAGTTCTGCTTCGACAGCCCCTGCCTGACGCCGGAACAGTCCATCCTGTGGACTTGGAACGGCAGCACTTACACCTATAACGCCGGTGCCGCGTATGAAGGCGTTTATCTGTACAAAGACTTCCCGCCTCCCTCGGTGCCCAACCTGCTCTCGCCCTCCAACGGCTCGGCCGGTGTATCCACCAACCCCACTTTCTCCTGGGAAGCATCCTCCAGCGCCATTTCCTACAATCTGCGGGTGTCCACCCAATCCAACCTGTCGTCGCCCATCATCAGCGTCGATAATTTGACTTCGCTGTCCTATGCCGCCAGCGGATTGAGCCTTGGCCCCACGTACTACTGGGGTGTGCAGGCGGTCAATCCTTACGGCAATACCTGGTCCTCCATTTGGAGCTTCACCACCGCTGCCGGTAACTCGGCCCCCACTGCCCTCAACCTGAGCAACACCACCCTTTCGGCCGGGCAGCCCGTCAACACGGTGGTGGGCACGCTCTCCACCACCGACCCGGATGCCGGAAACACCTTCACCTATACCCTGGTCTCTGGCGGCGGCAGCGGCAACAACAGCTCCTTCAACATTTCGGGGGATCAGCTGCGTACGTCCGTGATCCTCACTTCGGGGAGCTATGGCGTTCGCATCCGCACCACCGATCAGGGCGGCTTGTATGTGGAGCAATCCTTCATCATCACGGTGCCGTCCAGCAACTCTGCCCCCACGGCCATTAACCTGTCCTCGGCTTCGGTCGCTGAAAACCAACCCACCAACACCAGCGTGGGCACCTTCAGCACCACCGACCCCGATGCCGGCGACACGTTTACGTACACACTGGTGGCCGGAACGGGTGACACCGGGAACACTTCGTTCAACATCTCGGGCAATGCCCTGCGTACCAGCGCCTCGTTCAATTACGAAGGACAATCCAGCTACAGCATCCGCGTGCGCTCCACCGATGCCGGCGGTCTGTGGGTGGAAACCCCCTTCACCATCACGATCACCAATGTCAACGAGGCTCCGGTCATCACCGAAGGCGCGACAACCACCCTGACCACCGACGAGGACACCACCGGCAGTCTGACGCTCAACGCCACCGATGTGGACAGCGCCACCCTCACCTGGAGCATCCTCACCCAGGGCACCAAGGGCTCGGCTTCCGCCTCCGGCACCGGCCCCAGTAAATCCGTCAGCTACACTCCCAACGCCAATGTCAACGGCGCCGACAGCTTTGTTGTACAGGTTTCAGACGGCACGCTGACCGATACCATCACCGTCAACGTTACCATTAACGTCATCAACGACGCCCCGGTCATCACCGAAGGCGCCAGCGCCAGTGTGACCATGAGCGAAGATGGCAACCCGATCGGTTTCAGCCTGACGCTGCATGCCACCGATGTCGACAGCGCCACCCTCACCTGGAGCATTGCCGGATTGGCGACAAATGGAGCTGCGTCTGCCTCCGGAACCGGGGCGAGCATCGCGGTTTCCTATACGCCGACGGCAAATTTCAATGGGTCCGATTCGTTCACCGTTCAGGTCAGCGATGGTACAGCGACAGACTCAATCCTTGTGAATGTGACCGTCTCTTCCGTGGATGATCCGCCGCAATTGATCGGCACCACTCCAACCATCACCTACACCGAAGATGACCCGGCGGTACAAATTGATCCGTCCATTGCGTTCACCGATTTGGACGGCCCAAACATCGACGGCGTAACGGTTGCCATCACGAGCGGTTATGTTTCCGGGCAGGATGTCCTGGAATTCACCCCATCGGGCGGAATCACGGGTAGTTTTAATACCACATCCGGGGTACTGACATTAAGCGGTTCGTCCTCCGTGACAAACTACGAAGCTGTTTTACGATCGGTGTCGTATCGGAACACCTCCCAGACGCCCAACACCTCGCCACGGACCATCACCTTTGTGGGCGACAATTCGCTCTTCAATACCACAAACGGCCATTTCTATGAATTCGTAACTCAATCCGGGATTGCCTGGAATATCGCAAATTCAGGCGCGAATTCTCACCGCCTGTATGGGATGCAAGGATACCTGGCAACGATCACGAGTTCGCAGGAAAATAGCTTCATCACCGGCCGGCTTCAAGGTGTTGGCTGGATCGGTGCCAGTGATGCCGCGACAGAGGGAACCTGGAAGTGGGTAACCGGCCCGGAAAACGGCACCACGTTCTGCATCGGCGCCACTCCCTGCGTGGTTCAGAGCGGACAATACGCCAATTGGAATCCCGGCGAGCCCAACAACTCCGGCGATGAAGATTATGGCCACATGATCTACAACACTGCCATTGGCACACGCGGCAGCTGGAATGACTTGCCACAGGCCGGGGGAACCGGTGACTACTCCCCGATGGGGTACGTGGTGGAATACGGCGGCATGCCCGGTGACCCAACCATTCAACTTGTGGCCACCGCCACCGTTCAGGTGATAGCGGTGAATGATGTCCCAACGATTTCCGAAGGCGACACCGCCACAGTGACCATGAGCGAGGACAGCAACCCCACGGCCTTCAGCCTCACGTTGCATGCCTCCGATCTGGATAACGACACGATTACCTGGAGCGTATCCGGCCCGGCTACCAACGGAACCGCATCCGCCAGCGGAACGGGCACCAGCAAGGCAATTTCGTATACACCGGCCGCCAACTACAACGGAAGTGATTCGTTTGTCATTCAGGTAAGCGACGGAAATGGCGGAACGGATACGATCACCGTCAACGTCACCATCAACGCCGTCAACGATGCGCCGGTCATTACCGAAGGGGATACCACCACCCTGACCACCGACGAAGACACGGCAACCAGCCTGACGCTCAACGCCACCGATGCCGACAGCGCCACGCTCACCTGGAGCATCCTCACCCAGGGCACGCTCGGAACGGCTTCCGCCTCGGGCACCGGCGCCAGCAAGCTGGTGGATTACACCCCCAACGCCGATGCCAATGGCGCCGACAGCTTTGTCGTGCAGGTCTCGGACGGCACGCTGACCGATACCATCACCGTCAATGTCACTATCAACCCCATCAACGATACCCCGACCGACATCTCCGTCAGCGGCGACAATTTTGATGAAGAATTGCCTTCCGGAACCCTGGTTGGCGCTTTCTCCACGACGGATGTGGATCTGGGGCAATCGTACGCCTACACTCTGGATGACGCTTGCGGCGCAAACAACAACAGTCTGTTCTCCATCTCGGGCGACACGCTGCTCACCGCCGCCACGCTGGACTACGAAACCGATCCGATCCTTCTGACCGTCTGCGTGCGCTCCACCGATGACGGTGATCCGGCCTTGAGCACGGTCAAAGCCTTCACCATCACGGTCAACGACGTCAACGATGCCCCCACGGCTATCCATTTGGACAACACCAGCGTCGAAGAAGAACAGCCCGCCGGTACTCCCGTAGGCACCTTCACCACTACGGATGAAGATGCGTTGCAAACCTTCACCTACAGCCTGGTGGACGGTTGTGCATTGTCCGCGAACGACAACTCTTACTTCAGCATCAGCGGCGACCAATTGCAGACCGCCCAGGTGCTGGATTTCGAAAGCACGCCCTCCTCACTGACCATCTGTGTTCAGACGACCGACAACGGCACACCGGCAAAATCCTTTGAAACTTCGTTCACCATCACGCTGATCGATGTGAACGATGCCCCCACGGCCATCCAGATGTCGAACACGACCTTTGAGGAAAATCAGCCGGTGGGCACATTGGTTGGCGACTTTTCCACCACCGATGAAGACACGGCGCAGACGCACACCTACACCTTCAGCCATGAACCCGGTGTGTGCGACGGCACCGACAATGCCGCCTTCACCATCGACGGAGCGGCGCTCAAAACGGCCCAAATCCGCGATTACGAAGTGGACGCCGCCACCTACGCCATCTGCATCACCTCCACCGATTCCGGCACGCCGGCATACGATACACGCCAGGCGTTCACCATCCAACTGGTGGACGTCAATGATATTCCTGTGCTGGTAAATCCCATTCCCAATCAAAGCATCCCGGCCGGGCAGGTGTATTCCTATACCTTCTCCGATACGGTCTTCTTTGATCAAGATGGCGACGCGCTGAACTTCACCGCAACGCTGACCGATGGGTCTGCGCTACCGGCCTGGTTATCCTTCTTTGGTCCGTCGCGCCTGTTCTCCGGAACGCCGCAAGTGGCCGATGCCGGAACGCTGCCGATCAAAGTGACCGCCAGTGATGGCCGCGGCGGCGTTGCCACCAACACCTTCCTGCTCTCCGTCACCGTCGCCGGCAACCTGCCGCCCATCCTGATCAAGCCCATCTCCGATCTGACGGTTAATCCGGGCCTGCCCTTCAGCTTTACCCTGCCGGCAGACACCTTCATCGATCCCGACTCCAGCCTGCCGCTGACGTACACGGCCTCACTGGCCGGCGGCGCCAATCTGCCCGCTTGGTTAACTTTCAATCCGGCAACCCTCACCTTCAGCGGCACCCCGCCGGCGGACGTGATAGCGCCGATTGAAATTTCGGTCTTTGCCTACGACACGCAGGGCGGCATCGCCAGGGACAATTTCGTCCTATCCTTCAACACCACTGGTGAAAATCTGGCACCGGTTGTCCAGCAACCCATCGCGGACAAGAACGCCAAAGCAGGCTCGGTCTTCACCTATGCACTTTCCAACGCCACCTTCTATGACGCCGACGGCGACGTTTTGATGCTTTCGGCCACATTGTCCGATGGAAGCGCACTGCCGGCCTGGCTCACTTTCAATAGCGCGACCATGACCTTCTCCGGCACGCCGGGCGCAGGCAGCATTGGTGCGCTTCTCGTGCGGGTGACCGCAGTGGATACCGCTCAGAACAGCGCCTCCGATCTGTTCCTGATCGCCATTTCGTCGGCGAACAGTGCCACCACCAACCGCGTCATCGATGCGGCCGGTGGTTCCGAACCAGGCAGCCAGGCGCGGGTGATCATCCCCTCCGGATTGGTGGGCGCGGATTCCCATTCCTACGTGCATATCGCCGAACAGAACGACCCGATGGCCACCCCCGGCGGCTATGAATCGCTCAACCGCTTCTCGGATGTCAAAATCCTGAACGCCTCCGGCGGCACGCTCACCCAGCTCTCACAGCCCATCAAGGTCTGCTTCAGACTCTCGGAGAGCGAAGCCTACAATTTGCGTAATCGCGAATTTGCCGTCGGCACCTCCTCCAGTCGCGACACCAGTTGGACGCTGCTGTATGCCAAACTCAACACCGCCACGCACGATGTGTGCGCCGAAGTCAGTCACCTCAGCCTGTTTGAGCTGTTCACCGGGCTGGTGAATGACACCCTGCCGGCTTCCGGCTTTGCGCCCGGTGTCGTAACCGCTCTGCCGCTGCAGCCGCTCACCGCATCCTATCAGTCCTACACCGATCTGTGGATGGAAATCCCAGCCCTGAACGTCAACGAAGATATCATGGGCGTGTTCCCCACCGATACCGGTTGGGATATCACCTGGCTGGGCGATCAGATTGGCTGGCTGAACAGCACAGCCTTCCCCACCTGGGCGGGCAACAGCGTCCTCACCGGTCATGTGGTCAACGCCAACGGTGGGCCGAGCGTGTTCGCCGACCTGCACACCCTGCGATATGGCGATCAGGTGCTTGTTCACTTCGCCGGCAAGAAATACGTCTACGAAGTGCGCAGTGTCAACGATACGGTCGACCCCGACAGCAAGGCTGCCTTCGCTCATGAAGACCTCCCCTGGCTGACGCTGATCACCTGCAAGAACTTCGATGAAGCGAGCAATACCTACCTGCACCGCGTGGTGGTGCGGGCGGTGTTGATCCGCGTCGAAGAGGACACACCCCGGAAATAACCAACCGTTTTCCCTCTGGCCCCACAGCGTTGCTGTGGGGCTTTTTTTTTGCCCCGGTCATCGAAGATGAATCCATCGCCGGATCCTTCTGGACACCTGTCCAAGCTGACGCATCAACCGGTTCAGCCCGGCTCCCATACCACCCTTTACCGGTTCACCACTCACCCTACCGCATCGGACCCTCCACCCCACACCAGAAACCATTTGACAAGATTTACGTCAGCCTCTACACTATTCCTATGCTCGCACGCGTCTTTTCCTGCGCCGTCATCGGTCTGGACGGCGTCATCGTTGAAGTCGAGGTCGATTTTGGCCAGGGGCTGCCCCACATGGCCATTGTCGGGCTGCCCGATGCCGCCGTGCAGGAGAGCCGCGAGCGCGTCTATTCGGCCATCAAAAACGCCGGCCTGGATTACCCCCGCAAAGCCCTGACCGTCAACCTGGCGCCCGCCTCGGTGCGCAAAGAAGGCCCGGCCTACGATCTTCCCATCGCCCTGGGCGTGCTGATTGCCGCCCACCAACTGCTGCCCGAACATTTCGAAGGCGCGCTGGTCATCGGCGAATTGTCGCTGGATGGTTCGGTGCGCCATGTGCGCGGCGTGCTGCCCATGGCCGCCCTGGCCCGCACCGAAGGCTACAAGCGTGTCTACGTTCCGCAGGTGGACGCCGCCGAAGCCGCCCTAATCCCCGACCTGGAAGTCATTCCGGTGCCCACCCTGGCGGCGCTGGTGGCGCACCTCACCGGCCGCCAACCGATCGACCCGCTGCCGCCGCTCAACGCCGAAGCGATCGAGCCGGTGGTGCAAACCGATTTTGGCGAGATCAAAGGCCAGGAGCACGTGAAACGCGCGTTGGAAGTGGCCGCCGCCGGTGGCCACAACATGATGATGATCGGTCCGCCCGGCGCGGGCAAAACCCTGCTGGCGCGCGCGCTGCCTTCGATCCTGCCCAACCTGACCATTGACGAGGCGCTGGATGTCACGCGCATCTACTCGGTCTGCGACATGCTGCCGCCCAACGTGCCGCTGGTCCGCGCCCGGCCCTTCCGCGCGCCGCACCACACCATCAGCCACGCCGGTCTGGTGGGCGGCGGCAACCAGCCCCACCCCGGCGAAATTTCGCTGGCGCACCGCGGCGTGCTCTTTTTGGACGAGCTGCCCGAATTTGGCCCGCGAGTTCTGGAAGTGATGCGCCAACCGATGGAAGACAAGGTCGTCACCATTTCCCGCGCGCAGGGGTCGCTCACCTTCCCGGCCAATTTCCAGCTCATCGCCGCCATGAACCCCTGCCCGTGCGGCTACTACGGCGACCCATTCAAGCCCTGCACCTGCGCCCCGGCGGTTGTCACCCGCTATCAGAAGCGCATCTCCGGCCCGCTGCTCGATCGCATTGACATTCATGTGCAAGTGCCGCGCGTGGAATACGAAAAGCTCTCCGACAACCGCGTCGGCGAACCGTCCGAGGTGGTGCGCGCGCGGGTGGAAACCGCCCGCCAGGTTCAGCGCGAGCGCCTGCGCGAAGCCGGGTTGGCCTGCAACGCCGACATGCGCCCGGCGGAAGTGCGCCGCTTTTGCGCCCTGGATACCACCGGGCAGGCGTTGATGAAAACCGCCATGGCCCAACTGGAACTCTCCGCGCGCGC
>DAOUGY010000222.1:0-2197 GCA_034428975.1 Anaerolineaceae bacterium
TGGCCGTTTCTGATCCTGTCACCCGTAAATCCCGAACCGCAATTTTCGAGGGCACGTTCGACAGCCTAGTATTAATTGCCGGGTTTGTTCGGGCTGCCGCGGAAGAGGCCGGTCTGGATGCTTGCTCGATTTACGCCGTGGAAACATCGGTGGATGAAGCTTGCTCCAACATCATCGAACATGCCTACGGCGCTGAAAAGCAGGGTGACATCACCTGCACGTGCGAAATCTCTGCTGAAGGGCTGACCGTGATTCTTAAGGACCACGGCCGGCCCTTCAATCCGGAGGCCATTCGCCCCCCCAATGTAAAAGCCAAGTTGAAAAAACGCGACAATCACGGCCTGGGTTTGTACATCATGTACAAATGGATGGATGAAGTCCACTTCGAATTCCATGAGGGTGAAAACATCCTGACCATGATCAAGCGCAAGGAAAGCTGCGCCTGAAATGACGTTGCCCCGCCTGGTAACCGATCCGGAATGGAAGCAGTTCCTGCGACTGGGCGAACAATTGCTCAGTCGCTCCTCGGCTGCCGCCCAGGCGGACCTGATCCAGGAAACCCTGCAAACCATTCTGGGTGCCGATGCCATCCTCTGGCTGGAGCAGCCTTTCTTCCCATTGCCGGGCGAGCCGGAAGTGCGGCTGTACACCGCGGAAAACACGCCAGAATTGGTATTGCGCGTACACGAGACGCATCAGTTGCAGTGCCGCCTGCCGGAATCACAGCGTACTAACGCACTGCCGGCTGACATCTGCCCCGGCGAGGTGGCGGTACCGCTGCTCACTCAGGGCAATCTGCTCGGCATCCTGCACATCTCCCGCCCACACGGGCCGGTCTTCCGCAAAGAAGAAGTTAATTTTCTCGAAGCGCTGGCATCCCACGCCGCCCTGGCCATGCAGATCAACCGTCAGGTGGTGCTGAAGAACTGGCGCTATGAACAAATCGCGCTGGTCAGCAGCGTCAGCACCCAGATCGCCAACCTGATGGAAGTGGACGAGTTGTGCCGGCGGGTGACATCGCTGATCCAACAAACGTTCGATTACTATTATGTCACCATCTTCACCCTCACCCCGCAGGGCAACGCGCTGGAATTTCGCGCCAGCGCTGGCGCCGCCGATGAACCGTCCGTACCGCCTGCCGGCGCGTTTACCATCGGCCAGGGACTGGTGGGATTGGTGGCGCAGAACG
Organism: Anaerolineaceae bacterium; assembly: GCA_034428975.1. Lineage (GTDB taxonomy): Bacteria > Chloroflexota > Anaerolineae > Anaerolineales > Anaerolineaceae > DAOUGY01. The sequence continues at coordinate 1,190 of DAOUGY010000222.1, forward strand.
GTGAGGAAATCAATGTGCCGGACGTGCGCCAGGACGACCGCTACCGCAAAGTCGATTCCCTGCCGGAAACCCTGTCAGAAATCGCCCTGCCCATCAAGGTGGAAAACCGGATTCTGGGCGTACTGGATGTTCAATCCACGCAAATCCACGCCTTCCACGAGGTCGATGCCCTGGTGCTGCGCGCCCTGGCGGCCAGCATTGCCGTGGCGTTTGAAGGCGCCCAGTTGTACAACGACCTGCAGCGCCGTGTGGACCAGATCAACACCGTCTTCGAAATCAGCCACGCGCTCAATTCCATCCTCGACCCGGATGAACTGCTCAACGAAATTGCCCAAACCATCCACCGGCGTTTTAATTTTCCCTTTGTGCATGTGTTCACCGTCCATGCCGGACGCCGCATGATCTTTTACCGCACCGGCAGCGGCGAGCGCAGCCAGGCCTTCCGCGAGCAGGACGTGACTTACGACCTGGATGCCGCCGAAGGCATCATTCCCTGGGTGGCGCGCGAAGGCAAAACCCACCTGTGTAACGACACCAGCGACGATCCGCTCTACCGCCCCTCCCTTCTGCCGCCCTATGACACCCGCTCCGAACTAGCCGTGCCGCTCTCCTTCGGCGGCGAGATCAACGGCGTGTTGGATATTCAAAGCGACCAGCCGCACGCCTTCACCGAAAACGACCGCGATTTGTTTGAGGCGCTGGCTGCCAGCATTTCCATTGCCATGCGCAACGCCAGCCTGTATGCTGCCGAGCGCTGGCGCCGACAGGTTGGCGACAGCTTTAAGGACGTGGCGCGCATGTTGTCGGCCAACGTGGCCCTCGACCAGTTGCTCGACAGCATTCTGAAAGAATTGGAGCACAACCTGCCCTGCGAGCTGTCGGCCATCTGGCTGCTCGATGAGCCGCTGGCCGGTGCCGGTGACCCCGACCCGGATGCGCCGCTGCGCCTGGCGGCGGTGCACGGCATCGATGCCGAAAAAGTGTTGGCCGCCCGCCTGGGCCACACCG
>DAOUGY010000223.1:0-9974 GCA_034428975.1 Anaerolineaceae bacterium
TCGTAGTAGGTATCCGTACCGCCCGGTGTGGACGGCGCGCACACCGAAGGCTCATTGCCCACCGGCGCGCGGAATTTGAACCACGAGCGGTAGGGTGAATCGGCCGATTCGCACGCGCCGACCGTGGCATAGTGATGGTAGCGGTCAAAGATTGGGCTGTCGGATGACAGGTGGTTGAACACACCGTCCAGGATGATGCGCATGCCGTGTTCCTTGGCGTGCTTCACCAGATTCTGCCAGTCCTTCTGCGTGCCAAAATACGGGTCGATGGTGTAGTAGTCCTGCGTGTCATATCCATGATTGGAGCCGGAGTCGAAGATCGGGTTGAAGTACAGCGCCGTCACGCCCAGCGAACGCAGGTAATCGATGTACTGGTCGACACCCTTCAGGTCGCCGCCCATATAGTCACGCCCACGCGGGCCCTCCTTGAGCGGGCTCCAATCCGGCGGGGTATCGTCGAAGCGCCACGGGCAGTTGGTGTTGCCGTCGGCGTAATTGCGGCAGTAGCCCTCGGGCAGCGTGCCCCACGGCAGCGCCAGCACCGGATCGTCGTAGCGGATGTCGCCCGTCTTCGGGTTGTTGTCCGTGCGCCCGCTGCGGAAGCGGTCCGGGAAGATTTGATAAATGAACGCCTTGCTGGTCCAACTCGGGCTGGTGAAATCCGGTTCGTAGATCGTCAGCGCAAAGCTGGTGTCAATGGGATCCACGCTCGGGCGGCCCAGGCCGCCATCCAACGCGGCGGTGTCATCGGCATAATAGGCTGTCGCCGACCCGTCTTTAACAATGAAGCGGTACCACAGATTGTTCGCCTCGGCATTGGGCAGGGTGATCTCCCAGAAATCACAGGTTTCGTCTCCCATCCCGGATTGATAGCACGAAACGTCCGCAGCCGCTCGCGTCATTGGCAGCAATCGCTGCCCGCCGGCGTTCAGGTCGTACACGCGCGCGGTCACGCCGGTCACATCGTTGTGGAAGGTGCGGAAGCGCAAGCGCACCGGCACGCCCGCCGGCACCGCCCCGCCCGGGGTGCGGTACAGCGTATCGCGCGAGTCGTGGCGCAATCCGTCCCACTCCACGTTGTTGTCGGCGCCGTGCCCGGCGACGATCGTCAGCACATGAGTCGTGGCGTCATAGCTGAACTTGACCGTCTGACCAGCGGCCGTGACGGCAAAGGGGATGTTGGGGCCGTTTTGCACGCCGCCCGCGCCGTAGTTGACATCCCAGCTTTCGTTCAGCGCCACTTTGCCTTCATAGTTGCCGACAGGCAGGGCGGTGGTCTCAAAGGCATAGACGCCGTCGCCGTCCGGGTCCTGCAGCCAGGAGCGCAGACAGCCGGGGTCCCAATCGCCGGGGCAACCCAGCGCGCTCTGGAAGTTGCCCGGAACGACGGCAATCACCGAAGTCTGATTATCGGTCACCCAGTGGCTTTTATGGTCGTAGTAGAATTTGACCGAGCCGGCAGCGCCCAGGTTGAGCGGGATGTTGGCCCCGCCCGATGCAGCGTGCAGGCCGTAGTTTTCAGTCCACGAGTCATTGAGTGCGGCCTTGTATTCAAAATTCCCAGCCGGCAGCGTAAAACTACCCTGCCAGACGTCGTCGCCAGCGTCATACGCCAGGTGCGTGCTGGCGCAGGCCGGGTCCCAGTCGCCAGCGCAGCCCGCCTCCGATTGCAGGCTGCCGGCAATGGTCACGGCCGCAGGGGCAGGGGTGTGATCCGCCCGCACAACGGCCGGCGGCGCAAACGAAGCGGCGGTGCTGACCAGTAACGCAATCAGCACCAACAACGACGGAAATATCTTGCGCGGTTGGATGGCGTTCATCGCATGCTCTCCTTTGAAATTGGCGATTTAAACCAAAACGTGCCCGAATCCAGGCGGACCCCCTGGTGGATGGAAGCGGCAGCGTGGCAGGAAAGTCAACTCCGTTGACCGATAAATTCATTATAGAAAGCCCGTCGGGTGGAGTCAATCGAAGAAAATTCTTAAGATTTCACGGCCGTTCGATGGTAGAATCGCGGCGAACCCAGAATTAATTTTGAAATGGATGCCTTTTGTTGAAACCTCAAGCCCCTGTGATTATTTGTTTCGACCTGGACGGCACCCTCGTGCAGGACGACGGGTCGATTCACCCCCGTGATATTGAGATTTTGCAGCAGTGCCGCGACCGGGTGTTGATTCCCAGCACCGGCCGGGCGCGCGAGCCGCTGGTGCGCCTGTTCCGCGAGCATCAGGTCTTCAACGGTCAGGCTTTTCCGCTGCCCATTGTGGCGCAAAACGGCGCCCTCACCTATCTGCCCGGCGAACAGCGGGCCTCCATGTTTGCCTTTCCCCAAGCGGTGCAGGCCGAAATTCTGGCCACCCTGGAAGCGCACACCGACCTGACCATCATCATGACCGGCGAGCACGACACGCTCGAAATGGCCATCACGCCCTACGGGCGCTATGCCGAAGAAAAGTACCGCTACCAGGTCAGCCCCTACCGGCCCGAACACCGCGCCATCCCGTTCTGCAAGGCGATGTGCCTGTCGGATGAGCCGGACGTGCTGGCCCGGGTCTGCCGCGAGCTGGCCCACCTGCCGGTGGAAGCGGCCTACAGCATGTCGACCATTGTCGAGTTCACCCCGCGCGGGGTGAACAAGGCCGCCGGCGTGCGCAGCCTGCTGGCGCATCTGGGGTTGGAGGGTTTGCCGGTGTATGCCGCCGGCGACGGTCTGAACGACGCCGCCATGCTGCAGGACGCCGACCTGGCGTTTGTGCCAGTCACCGCGCCCGATCACATGCGCGAGCACGCCGACGTGCTGATCGACATTCGCCCCGAAGGGTTGTTCACCCCCATCCTGCGGCACCTGAATCGCCTGGATTAATTTTCAATTTTTTGTCCCCCATCCGCGTCATCCGTGGTTAAACATCTTCCCCACATTTTGGAGTTCTATGGTATACTATCGGCCTTGATCCGCACAGGATCGCACGTTTTTGGGAATTGTTTTGATGAATCCGAATGATTGCCCGACGTTGTCTGGTCGGGCATTTTCTTTGCCCCGGGGCGCGCACCGCAAGGAGCGCGGCCGGCAGCGCGGCAGAGCAGGACATGGGTCGGCGGCGTCAAAACAGTCCACATTTTGAGGAGTTTTGATGACCACCGATTTTGATTCTTTAAACCTGCATCCCGAGCTGGTGCAGGCCGTCACCGAGCGCGGCTACGCCGCCCCCACCCCCATTCAGGCCGCCGTCATCCCCGCGCTGATCGCCGGGCGTGACATCATCGGCCAGGCGCAGACTGGCACCGGCAAAACAGCCGCCTACGCCCTCCCCATTTTGCACAATTTGCAGCCCTCGCACGAGCGCATTCAGGCGCTGGTGCTGGCCCCCACCCGTGAGCTGGCCCTGCAAGTCGCCGAAGCGTTCAACGCTTACGGCCGCCTGCACAGCGCGCGTGTGCTGGCCGTGTACGGCGGCCAGGCCTACGGCCCGCAGATCGGTCAGTTGCGCCGCGGCGTGGATATCGTCGTTGGCACGCCCGGCCGCCTGCTGGACCTGATGCGCCGCGAGGTGCTGGACCTGAGCGCCGTGCGCAGCGTGGTGCTGGACGAAGCCGACGAGATGCTCAGCATGGGTTTCATCGAAGACATTGAAACCGTGCTCAACGCCACCCCCGCCGAACGGCAGACCGCGCTCTTCTCGGCCACCATGCCGCCCGAAATCCGCCGCCTGGCCGACCGCTACCTGCGCGACCCGCAGGTCACCGCCATCCAGCGCGAACAGGTGACCGTCGAAACCATCGAGCAGCGCTATTACCTGGTCAATGAATCCGACAAGACGGCCGCGCTGACCCGCCTGTTTGAAATGGAAGAAATCACCAGCGCGCTGGTGTTTGTGCGCACGCGCGCCGGCACCGGCGAACTGGCCAATGAGTTGAGTGTTCGCGGTTTTTCGGCCGAAGCGCTCAGCGGCGACCTGAGCCAGGACATGCGCGAGCGCACCCTGCTGCGCTTCCGCGAGAACAAAGTGCAGGTGCTGGTGGCCACCGATGTGGCGGCCCGCGGCCTGGACATCGACGACATCTCGCACGTCTTCAACTACGACCTGCCCGAAGACCCCGAAATCTACGTGCACCGCATTGGCCGCACCGGGCGCGCCGGCAAGACCGGCGTGGCCGTCTCGCTGGTTTCGCCTTTTGAACGCCGCCGCCTGGCCAACATCGAGCGCTTCGTGCGCCGCAAGATCAACCGCGCCGCGCTGCCCACCGAAGAAGACATTCGCAAAGCCCGCGAGGAAAAACTCCTCGGGCAGGTGACCATGTGGCTGCGCCGCGGGCGCTGCCTGAACGAGCGCGCGTTGATCGAAAAAATGGTAGCCGAAGGCGCCGATCCGCTGGCCGTGGCCGCCGCTGCGTTGAAAGTGGCGCGCGCCGACGAAAAGCAGCGCCCCATCTACCCGGTCAGCGAAGTGCCTGAACCGCGGCCCATCGCCAGCCATGCCGACCGCCGGCCGATGCGTGGGTCTGACCGCGGCCCGGCGCGCGGCGCCGATCGCCCCGCCCCACGCAGCAGCGAGCGCAGCCCAATGCGCGCCCGGCAGGCTTCGTCTATCTCGCACGAGCCCGGCATGGTGCGCCTGAGCCTGAGCATGGGCCGCCAGCACGGCGCGCGCCCCAACGACATCGTCGGGGTGATCGCCTATCACGCCAACATCCCCGGCCGCGCCATCGGCAAAATCTATATTGAAGATCACCGCTCGCTGGTGGACGTGCCCGAAGAATTTGCCGAACAGGTGCTGGCGCAAAACGGCTCGGCCCGCTTCCATCGCATTCCGGTGGACGTGGTTCTCGCGTAAGGCGCAGCCCGGCCCTTCACCGATACGAAAAGGGCGGCCAAAAAGCCGCCCTTTTCTTCTGAAACCACCAATATTTGGAATTCCTTACCTGAAATCTCGCAATTTTTAAAAACTGTGGTATACTTTTGTTCAGAATTTCAAGAAGGCTTGTGTGTTTTTCGCCAGTCCTTTTTCTAAGGACGGGCGATATTTTTTTAAGCGCCGCAAGGCACATAGATTAGGATGATTGGAATGAATGTAAAACTGTATGTTGGTAATCTGTCGTTCTCGACCACCGAGGACGGGTTGCGCACTCTGTTCACCCAGGTGGGCTCGGTTGCGTCGGTCGCGCTGATTAAAGATCGCGACACCGGCAGCTCCAAGGGCTTCGCCTTTGTGGAAATGGCTTCCCAGCAGGACGCCGAAGCGGCCATCAAAAAACTGAACGGCTATTCGCTGGACGGCCGTGAAATCAAAGTCAACGTCGCGCGCCCGCGCGAAGAGACCTCCAATCGCGGCGGCTACGGTTCCAGCAATCGTGGCGGCTACGGCTCCAACAACCGCGGCGGGTTCGGCTCGCGCCGCAACTAATTCAAAAAGGATATTTAGAAATGACTGAACGCATCATCGGTACGGTAAAGTGGTTCAACAACACCAAGGGCTTCGGCTTCCTGGCTCAGGAAAACGGCGCGGATGTCTTCGTGCATCACACCGCCATTCAGGGCGAAGGTTTCCACAGCCTGGAAGAAGGACAGCGCGTGGAGTTCTCCATCGAAAAAGGCCCCAAGGGTCTGCAAGCTGTCAACGTTGTGAAACTCTAACCTGCACCCCCAAAACCGCCTCACCCGAAACGGTGAGGCGGTTTTTTATTTAACGGCCAACCGGAGTGACGCAACGGGGTTCTCGCCGCCAGCCCTTCAGGGATGGGGAGCGGATAGGACCACCTCAACCCGGCTCAAAGATGCTGCAGGAAGGCCTGCGGATCGTTGAGAAAATCGCGCGTCAGGCGCACCGGCTCCAGTTCCTCATAACGCACCGGACGGATGGTGTCGCCTTCGAAGTACAGAATTTGCGCGCCGGGGAAGGCCATCAAAATGGGCGAGTGCGTGGCGATGATGAACTGCGACTGCTGCGCCGTCATGCCTTTCAGCGCCGCCAAAAACGCCAGCTGCCGGATGGGTGAGAGCGGCGCCTCCGGCTCATCCAGCAGGTAAAAACCGTTGGGCACAAAGCGCGACTGAAACAGCGCCATAAAACTCTCGCCGTGCGAAAAAGCATCCAACCCCTCACCGTAGCGCCGCTGCAGATCCGCCAGCTCGCGCGCGTAGGGTACGCGCGCCAGATCGGCCGCGTATTTCGAACGCCCGCTGTACTCGTGCTCCACCGCGTCCAGATCGTCCTGCAGTTCCTGGCGCATTTCCGACATGCGCCGGGCGTAGCCAAAGAAATCCTCGGCGCGCAGGAAAAACCCGCGGTGCGTACGCCTCTGCCAGGCCATCTTCAATTGCATGGAAAACTTGCGCACCGCCGTCAGCGACTTGTCGGTCTTGACGCTCTCGCTGCCCACCGTGATCGACCCGGCGGCGCAGGCAATGGCTTCCATCAGGGTGGATTTGCCCGAGCCGTTTTCGCCGACAAAAAAGGTCACCGGCGCGGAAAATGTCATCTGCTCCAGCCGCTTCAGGATCGGCAGATAAAAAGGAAAAGCCTCATTTTCGCGCTCCGGCCAGGGGCGCACGGTGATCGACTTGAGGTGCAGCTCGTCGTTCGGTTTCGGCATACCCGTCATTCCTCATCCAACCCTATCTCGGCAAACATCGCAAACCCCACCGCTCCCGGGCGTGCCGCGGGATTGGGCGGCTTCATATCTCAAACCGGCGCGCTCTTTGCGCTGGCACAAAGAAAACGCGTCCATTCTTGACTATGATCATTGTACCGGTTTTCCATTCCCACCCCAGTCTTGAGGAGAGAACGATGAGACTCTGGCTTTTGATCGTTGTCCTGCTGGGCGCCTTGCTGGTGCTCACAGCCTGCACGGCGCTGGTCACCCCGTCCGCGCCGGCCGCCCCCTCAACCGAAGCGGCCCAACCCGCACCTGAATTATATAGCAACGAAATGGCCGTCGCCGCCCTGCAAAAAGGCGGTTGCGGCGCCTGCCACATCATCCCCGGCGTGCCGGGCGCGGTGGGCGTGCTGGGCCCCGACCTGACCGCCATTGGCGAGCAAGCCGGGGTTCTCATTCAAGACAGCGCCTACACCGGCTCCGCCAAAACCGCCGCGGATTACCTCAAAGAATCGATCCTCTCGCCGGATGCCTACATCGCCCCCGATTGCGGCGGTAAACCCTGCCAGAAGGGCCTGATGCCCGCCTCGATCGGCGCCGATTACAGCGACGCCGAACTGGAAGCCGTGTTGACCTACCTGGGCAAATTGCCCAACGCCGCGCTCAGCGCCCCCGAGGCCCAGCCCACCATGCCCGCCGGCACGATGAACCCGCCCTCCAACCGCATGGGGTTGAGCGACGAACAATTTGATTGGGCCAAGCAGACCTACTTCGAGCGCTGCGCCGGCTGCCACGGCACGCTGCGCAAAGGCGCCACCGGCCCGGCCCTCACCCCCGATCTGACCACCCCCAAGGGCACGGTTGGCCTGGCGGCGATCATCTTCAACGGCACCACCGGCGGCATGCCCGACTGGGGCAAGCAGGGCTTTTTGACGCAGGAACAGACCGAGACGATGGCCAAATACCTGCAGATCGAACCGCCCACCCCGCCCGAAATGTCGCTGGAGCAGATGAAAGCCACGTGGAAGGTGATGGTGCCGACCGCCGACCGCCCCGCCCAACCGCAAACCACCCGCAACTGGGAGAACTACTTCATCGTCACCCTGCGCGATGCCGGTCAGGTGGCGATCATTGACGGCGACACGCACGAGGTGGTCACCACGGTGGACAGCGGTTATGCCGTGCACATCACGCGCATGTCGGCCACCGGGCGCTACGCCTACGTCATCGGGCGCGACGGCAAACTCGCGCTGATCGACCTGTGGATGGAAACACCGCAAAAAGTGGCCGAAGCCCAGTTATGCTACGACGCCCGCTCGGTGGAAGTGAGCAAATACGCCGGCGATCTGGGCGATTTCACCGACAAGTACGCCGTGGTGGGCTGCTACTGGCCGCCGCACTTCGTCATCCTCGACGGGCAGACTCTGGAGCCCTTCAAGATCGTCAGCACGCGCAGCTACACCTATGACACCGAGGAATACCACCCCGAGCCGCGCGTGGCGTCCATCCTGGCCTCGCACTTTAAGCCGGAGTGGATCGTCAACATTAAGGAAACCGGTCAGGTCTGGCTGGTGGATTATACCGACCCGGTCAACCCCTCGATCAAGATGATCGAAGCCGAGCGCTTCCTGCATGACGGCGGGTGGGATTCCACCAAGCGCTACTTCATGGTGGCGGCCAACCAGTCCAACCGCGTGGCGGTGATTGACGCCCAGGAAGGCAAGCTGGCGGCACTGGTGGATACCGGCGCCGTGCCGCACCCCGGTCGCGGCGCCAACTGGGTTGACCCGCAGTACGGCCCGGTGTGGAGCACCTCGCACCTCGGCACGCCCGGCGTCACCTCCATCGGCACTGACCCGCAAGGCCACCCCGAGGCCGCCTGGAAGGCCGTGCGCGAAACGCCTCTGCCGGGTGCCGGCAGCCTGTTCATCAAGACCCACCCCAACAGCCCGTGGATCTGGGTGGATATGACCCTCAATCCCGACCCCGTGCTGGCGCGCACCATCTGCGTTATCGCCAAATCGGACCCCGCCCAAACCTACAAATGCTGGGAAGCTGCGACCTACGGGCGCGCCGTGCATTTTGAATACAACCAGGCCGGCACCGAGGTGTGGGTCAGCATCTGGGGCGATGCCAGCAAGCCCGGCGAGACCGGCGAGATTGTGATCTACGACGACGCTACGTTGAAAGAGATCACCCGCATCCCCAATCTGGTGACGCCCACCGGCAAATTCAACGTCTACAACACCGTGCACGACGTCTACTAAATCACCAGACGGTTCAAAAACAACGCCGCCCCCGAAATTGCCGGGGGCGGCGTTTTCTTGTTAAGCCAACGGTTGCTTACATCAGGAAAACCGACGCGACGTACGGCAGCAGCGCCAGCAGCCCCAGCCACGGGCTGGCGCGCCGCGCGGTGTTGCGGCTGTCCCAACTGAACAGAAACACCGCCAGGCCAAAGGCCAGCAGCCCGCCGGCTGCCAGCACCATCACCGAGCCCCACGCCGAAAAATCTGCGCTCTGGCCCATCGCCAGCCCGTTAAAGGCGTTCATCGCATGGGTGGCCGGCAGCAGCCGCGCAAATTTGCCGGCGATTTCCGGAAGCATGCTGTAGGGCAGCATCAGGCCGCCCAGCAGCATCGAGGGCAGGTACACCACCTGCGACCACAACACCGTCATGCGCGAATTGGGCGACACCACGCCGATCAACACGCCCAACCCGGCGCAGGCCAGCAGCGCCGCGCCAAACACCAGTCCATAGGCCCCGGCATTGACCGGCAGCGGCGCGTCAAACAACAGCGGCGCCGTGGCGGTGATGATCGCCGCCACAATCACCAGATGCAGGATGGTGGTGAGCGCCGGAATGACCAGAATGGACGTGGACGGCACCCCGTTGATTTTGTAACTGCGAAAAATGCCGTTCTCGCGGGCCGTCACCAGCGGATCGGGAATACCCAGGAACGTGGCCGAGAGGATGGCAAAGATCACCATGGCCGGCAGCAGCGTTTGGCGGAAGGGCGGGTTGATACCCGGCATGATGAAGCCCATCATCAGGTAAAAACCCAGCGGGAAGAGGTAATTCAACAACAAAAGCTGCTTGTTGCGAATGCCGGTGCGAAATTCAAATGCGAAGTGATGGAGAAAAGCGTTCATGATTTGTCTCCGCCATTGGTGATTTCGAGGAAACGATCTTCCAGCGAAGGCCGCTCCACGCGCAGGTCAATCAGCGAGTCGCCGGATTGTTCGATGTGGGCAATGATGGCCGAGACCGTCGGCCCGATATCCGCGCTGAAAAAGACGTGGTAATCATCGGCGAACTGATGACGCTGCACCGCCGGAAAAGCGCTCTGCGCGCCGTCCAGGCAGTCGTTTTGCGTGCG
>DAOUGY010000224.1:0-2167 GCA_034428975.1 Anaerolineaceae bacterium
CCGGTGCGGTGATAAATGAACGGCAGGGTGGTGACCGGCAGCAGCGCGACCAGCGCCGCCCAGCCCCAGCGCGTCAGACGCTCCCTCACCGCGCACCCCGCAGGCGCTGCGGTACGCGCAGCCACACCAGCGCCACGCCCGCCAGCAAGCCAAGCAGCCCGCCCGCGCCCACCAGCGTGCCTGCGCCAAATTGCGCCGGACTCTGCGGCGCAGTGGGTTCTTCACTCAACGTTACCGTCAGTGCCGCCGGCAGCCCGCGCGACAGGCGCAGTTCTTCGGCCAGTTGAGCGCCCAGCTCAGCGATTTGCGCCTGCACCTCGGGCAATTCCTGCACCGGGCAGGGCGCATACGCCGGTAGCTCGATACTTTGATTCTTCAGGCACGCACCCAGGCCTTCCACCTGACGCGCCAGCAGCGCGGCATTTTGGGCATGCAGCGCCGCCGCTTGCAGCGCGCTTTGCCCCTGCGCCGCCCAGATCTGCGCCACGCGCGCGGCGCGCTGCGGATCGTCCAGCCGGACGCGCAGCAGCCAGCGATAGCCCATGCGCTCGGCGACCAGCGCCCGGCCGAAATCGACCTCGGTCAGCGCCAGCCCTTCATCCTGCGCCGCCATCTGCACGCTCTGGCGCACGTCCGTGGCGCGCAGCACGTCGCCCACCACGGCAATGGCCTGATCTTCTTCAATATCGGTCAACGCACCGGTGCGCACATAATCGATGCTGGTGCCGAACACCGCGCGCGCTTCGTACAGCGGCGGCTGCACGGCATGAATGCCCCAGCCGAGCATCCCGCCCAGCACCGTCAGCACGGCGATCAGCCAGCCCCAGCGCAGGGCGAGGCTCAATTCATCCAGCGGCGCCGGGCCGCCTGTCGGCTCTTCATTCATAAGGAAAATTATACCCTGAACCCCACAGGACAGTGAGCCAGGAGAGAATGCTTCATGTGTATGGGTTTCGGGTTTCACACGGTCGTTTCGTCAATGGGCACAATTAAAACAGCCGGCGACCGTTTTACGGTGCCGGCTGTCAGGTTCGATTCCGTCGGACTATTTCACACGGTCAAAATTGACCGTGACCAGGTTTTTGGTGCAGTCGCTCAGCGTGTCAAACGTCACCGGCTGCGACAGCGCCACGCCATCCAGGTTGAACACCTGAATTTGCAGCGTGCCTTCCGAGGGATAAGGCTGATCGGCCAGCACAACCTCGTAAGCGCCCTTGCCGTACACAGCCGCCGACGGCAGACCGGTGATTCCCATGGCATACACGCTCTGGCCGTTGAGCACACCGCTCACCACAATGACGCGGTTGGTGGTGACCGGCTGGTTGTTGGCGCCAAACACAAACCCGCTGACGCCCAGCCAGGAGCAGCCCTTTTCAGGGTGGGCGAAATTTTGAATGTAGGCCGGACTGCCGGATTGCAGCTTGTACGGCAGTGGCGTGGCCGTCGCCGTCGGCGTGGCGGTCTTGGTGGGGGTGGCCGTCTTGGTCGGCGTGGATGTTTTGGTGGGCGTGCGCGTGATGGTGGGGGTGTACGTCGCCGTGGGCGGCACCGACGGCGGGCAGGTGGGGCAAACCGGGCAGGTGGCCGTCGCGGCGGTTGTAGCCACTGCCGTGGGCAGAACGTCGCCGCTTTCGGCCGCCAGGGGCGCGGTCAGGTCGGGCGTTTCTTCGGGCGCGACCACGCAGCCCGCCAATATGATCAGGGCAATCATCAGCAGCCAGCCAATTCGTTTCAGCATTGTTCCTCCCCGTGCACGTGACGATGATCCATTATATCATGGCCGAGTTTTTCGCATTCCACTCCACGCACGTCTTTTGGGTGGAGCAAGAAGGGTGCCAGGAGAGCAGTGGGTAGTGGGTAGTGATTAGGGATTAGTGCTTGGCACTCAGCACTAATCACCAGGCACTAAAAACTGCTTTCCTCCCCCGACTCTACAATCCCCTTCCAAATCCCCGGCGGCTGCGCCGATGATCTCATCCTACACTATAATTAGCCTGTATTCGTTTCACATCTTCTCAAGGACTCGTCCATGCTGAAATCCAGTTCCTGGCGTTACCTGCTGCGCGAAGCCGTCCTCTTCCTGCTCTTCAGCTACCTGCTCATCCTCGATGTGGCCAACCACGACCTGTTCAGCCCGGCCATCCTCACCGCCACCGCGCTGATCCTC
>DAOUGY010000225.1:0-10772 GCA_034428975.1 Anaerolineaceae bacterium
TCGGTTTCCCAGGGCAGCGCGGTCTGCGCGGTGCGCGCGTCACTGTTCAACGCATTCCACAACTGGCCCCAGGCTTCTTCCGGTTGGTTGTCAATACCCTGGCAGCCGCCGCGCTGCTGGCAGGCCTGCCACTGCGACATAGGCCCCAGAAAGGTGATTTTGCCGCCATGATTGGTGTACGAATACAGGGAGAGGTATTGCCATTGCAATGCGTTGATCCCGCTGGTGGCATAGATCAACGGCAGCGGCCAGGCCGGAGCCGCGCCCCACGAGACGTACCAGATATCTTCGAGCGTCCAACCATTTTCAGGCGCCCAGTTGTTTGTCTTCGTCGGGCAGGCGGCGCAATCCCCAAAGTTGAAATAGACCAGTTTACCCAGGTCGGCGCTGTCAAAGCCGTTCGCCCAGGCGCGCGTGGTGGCCGCCTGATTCCAGTCCAGTTCGCTGTCGATGGCGCCGGCCACCGCCACCTGATCGATCATCTGCTGTGTGACCAGCCAACTGTTCACACTCGCCACCATTTGCGCCCAGGCCTTGCCGTGGTTGTTGGCGTTGGTTGTGTCCGCGAAGTAAGCGCCGAAGTTGTTGGTGCCGATCGCCATGGTGACGTGCGAAAGCCGGTCACCCTGCGTACAATCCCAGTAGCCCTTGCCGAACTGTCGCACGCCGTTGCCGATCGCCGCCGTGGTCACAAAAGCATACGACGAGAAGATCTTCACGCCGTACTGGCCGTTTTCACCGTAGGGGCGGCCAAAATCGAGCACCACCACGCTCTCCTGCGCGCCAGGGATCTGGCTGTCGCGCGTGCCGTGGGCGCAGCCCAACGCATACAACGCCGCCGGGTCGACGGTGTCCATGTAGGTACTGGTGGAGTAATAGAATTCGGCGGGCAGGGGAGTGAGGGTGGCGGTGGGCGTGGGGGTGGGCGTACGCGTGGGCGTCGGGGTGCGTGTGGGTGTGGGCGTCGGTGAGGGGTTGCCCTGCACCAGGGGGAGATAGCGCACCGTCGGCGCTTGCGTGCTCGCCAGGCGGCCGCCCGCCAGAATTACGATCAGAAACACCAGTAAGAATGCCGTACGTATTTTGCGTTTCATAGCCAAACAACCTGTTCAACAGTATACCTGTTAATCAGGTTATTTTCACCTGACAATCACACTACGTGATCGATATTAAACTTCGCCGCGCCGGAACAGTTCCAGGAAATGCGTCACCACCGCCGGGTCAAAATGACGCCCACTTTCATTGCGAATGTACTCTTTCGCCGCCTCACGCGTCCAGGCCGGGCGGTAGGGGCGGTCGCTGGTCAGGGCGTCCCACACATCCACCACGGCGAAAATGCGCGCCGCCAGCGGGATCTCCTCACCGCTCAACCTGCGCGGATATCCGTGGCCGTCCCAGCGCTCGTGATGGGCGTAGGGGATGTCCAGCGAGTCGCGCAGGTAGGCGATATCCGCCAGCAATTCATACGCCATGCGCGGATGCCGGCACATGATTTCCCGCTCCTCATCCGACAGTGGCCCGGGTTTCAACAAAATGGAGTCAGAGATGCCCATCTTGCCAATGTCATGCAGCAGGGCACCGCGGCGAATGTTGACATATTGCTCCGAAGGAATGCCCATGCTCTCCGCCAGCAGCAGGGTCAGGGTGGCCACGCGGCGCGTGTGCCCCTGCGTCTCCTTGTCGCGCAGTTCCAGCGCGCGCGCCCAGCCTTCGATGGTTTCTTCATACGCCAGCGACAATTCGGTGGCGTGCTGCAGCGTGCGGTCGTACAGTTGCGCGCGGTGCAGCGCGCTGGAAATAATATCGCCAATGGCCGTCAGCAGGCGGATTTCCTCATCCATGAAGGGCCGCAGCAAGCCCACCACCAACGCGCCGATGGTGTGCCCTTCAATGGTGATGGGAATGCCAACCAATGCCTGAATCCGATCCAACAGTTCCGGGAAGGCAAACAACGGGTCGTTGTGCGCGTTGTTATTGAAATATACTTGCCCGGTTTCAATCACATGCAGCGAAACACCGCGACCGGGCGGCAACACCCGTCCGGCAAGCTGACTGGATTCTTCCACCACCTGCTCCACCACCAACTCGCCGCTGGATGGATTGCGCAGGATCGCCGCCGCCACCCCCGGCGACAACAGATTGGAGACCTGTTCGAGAATGCCGCTTAAAATTTGCGGGCGCGTCATGGCTGTGCGCACCGCCGCGCTGACCTGTCCCACCACTTCCAACTCGCGTTCGTACAATTTGCGGTCGGTGATGTCAATCGCCGTGCCCACTACCGTCGGCAGACCTTCGTACTCCAGCAGGCCGGTGCCAACTTCCAGCCAGCGTTCCCGTCCGCTGCGCTCGATGATCTTGACCTCCACCCGCCCTTCCACCGGCTCGTTGCGCAGGCGCGCTTTGATGCGGCGCTCGGCATGCGGGCGTTCTTCGGGTGTCAACAGGTCCAGGTAAGACATCTGCTTCAACTCGGCTTCGCTGTAGCCGGTCAACTTCTCCCACATGGGGTTGACGTACAAATAATTGCCGCCGCGGTGGATAAAAATGCCGGTGGTGGAACTTTGCGCCAGTCCGCGGAACTTGGCCTCACTGGCCAGCAGCGCGGCTTCGTCGTTCTTCCGCTCGGTGATATCGCGCACAAACGTCACCAGGCACTCTTCCCCGCGGATGCGGGTCAGGCGCGTGCTCACTTCGCTGGGGAACCGGCTGCCGTCGCTGCGCACGCCCATCGACTCACGAACCATGCTCTTTTCCGGTACCATCTGTTGGTTGGCAATTAAAATCCGTTCCAACCGTTGGGGGGGTACCAACCGGCTGATGTGCATGCCCACCAGCTCCTCACGGGGGTAACCGTACAGGCTGCACGCCGCCGAGTTGCAGTCCAGCACATGGCCGTCGAGCGTCTCCAGGAGTATGGCGTCGGTGGAAGACTCAATGACCGCGCGATTGGTCGCCTGGCTGGAGCGCAGCGCTTCTTCGGCGCGCTTGCGTTCAATCACGCTGGCCACCTGGTCGGACATGAAGCGCATGATCTGCATGTGGCGGTGGGTATAGCGCGTGCCGCCTTCATAGCTCTGAATGACCATGGCGCCAATGATGTGATTTTCAATTTTCAGCGGCACGCCCAACCAGTCCAGCGAAGTGCTGCCAACCGATTCAACCTCGTGCGTTTCACGCAAAATCTCAAAAATTTCCGGGGTGGCCAGCAACGGCTGACCGGTGCGCAGAATATACGCCGTCAGGCCACGACCGGGCGGCTCGGGGCTGGGCGGACTGTCTTTCTCATCCACAAAATAGGGGTAGCTGAGCAGGTCGTGGTCCGGGTCGTACAGCGCAATATAGAAGTTGTGCGCGGGCATCAATTCGCTGACGGTCTGGTGAATCTTGCGGTACAACTCATCCAGGCGCGTGGCGGTATTGGTCATCTGGGAAATGCGGTAGACGGCGATTTGGGCCTGTTCCACCCATTTGCGCTCGGTCACATCTTCACCTATGCTGGCAATCGCGCTGATTTGGCCCAGCGCATCACGCAGCAGCGCATTGTTCCACGCGATCAGGCGCGTTCCGCCGCCGCGGGTGCGCACGGTGTGCTCGTACCGCTCCGGTACGTGGCCGGTGAGCATGGCCTGAAGGAAAATATCCCGCGGCGCCACTCCGGCGTCCGCAGGGATGAACTCGTCAAACCAGTTGCGCCCCACCACTTCGTCGCGATGGTATCCGGTGATCTCCAGGAAGTAATCGTTGCAAAAGCCCACCATGCCTTGCGGATTCAACGTAATGGCCGCCAGGCGCACACTGTTCATCCATTCACGAATGCGCAGTTCCGAATTGCGCTGGGCGTCTTCCACCGCCTTGCGTTCGGTAACGTCCGTGATAAAGCCCTCCAGCGCGAGCAATTCGCCCTCGGGGCCAAACCGTCCGCAGCCGTGTTCCCACACCCATTTAATCTGCCCGCCGGCCGTGCGAATGCGGTAGGTCATCTCAAACGGGCGGTGCTGCGCAACGCCCTGTTGAACGGTATCCCACACATAGGCACGATCCTCGGGCAGGATCAAATCGGCATAGGCAACCCGCCGGTTGCGCAGCAAATCCTCGGTGCTGTAGCCGGTCAGTTCCCTGGCCCGCCCGCTCAAATCCGTCATGGTCCAATTTTCATCATTCATGCAGTGATAGACCATGCCGGGCAGGTTGTCCTTGAGCGTTTGCAGGCTGCGCCGGGCTTCTTCGGCGTCGATCTGCGGCGTGCGATCGGTCAGGGTGACCAGATAAGCGCTTTTCCCGTGCCACGCCACCGGTTGAAGACGCGCTTCAATGCGGCGCGGTTGCGCCGGATGATTCTGGGAGATGTCAAAACAGGCAAAACCGTTGTTGTGACTTTTCAGCTCTTCGGGTAAAGCCATCGAGTCGTCATCGCCCGTCAGCATTTTGCGGGCGGCGGCGTTGGCCAGGAAGATATCCTGCCAGTCGGCTGCAACCACCAGAACGCCTTCCGACAGGGCGTGCAGCCAGGTTTCGTCCATGGGGAACGAATTGGCGAGGGAAGCGCTGGGCTGGACGGACGATTGGATGGATTCGATCATTGCTATCTCAGGCGCCTGACGGCTGATGGGAGAACGACCCAATTAACCAAGCCAATTCATCCGGTCCGGTTAACGGCCCCCTGAGAGCCACAATACCGTTAATCCATCAGCCAAACCATGATTATACATTGAGCGTCCCAGTCATTCGGTCAGAATGTTCGGGACAAACCTCATTATTTCCGAAAACGCCCAAACTTGCAATACTACGCACCCTGCAATCACCTGACAATTTGGCAAACTGTGCCTGTGGTATGATTAATTCAATCTACCGCACGCGGGTGTGTCATGTTTTTTTCACTGCTGGTCGGAATGGGCGCATCGCTTGGCCTGTGGCGCGTGGCTTCACGCGCGCCGCGCAATGCCGTGCCGCAGTGGCTCAATGCCGGGTTGATCACCCTGCTGGTCATGCTGTTGGGCGCGCGCCTGGGGTTTGCGGCGCAACGCCCCGCCTATTTCGCCGCCCACGTTGGCGAGATCTTCGCTTACTGGCAGGGCGGCCTGTCGTGGGGCGGCGCGGCGCTGGGCGCCTGGCTGGCTGCCGCGGGCATTGCGCTGGCATACCGCCAGTCGTTTATGATTACGGTCGACCGCCTGTTCGGCCTGGTTGGTCCGCTGGCCGTGGCCGCCTGGCTGGGCTGCTGGTCGGCGGGCGTCGCCTACGGGCCTCTGCTGCCCGCCGGCACGGTCTGGGGCATTCCCGCGCTGGATGAAGCCGGGGTCACCCAATTGCGCTGGCCGCTGCAGCCGCTGGCTGCCGCCAGCCTGGCGCTGCTGTTCATCGTGTTCGAACGGCGCGTGGTGTACTGGAAAACCCCCGGCCGGGCGGCGGCACTGGGGCTGGTGGTGTTCTCCTGCCACCTGGTGCTGTTCTCCTTTTTGCGCGCCGACCCGGTGTTGACCTGGTGGGGTGTGCGCGCCGACGTCTGGGCGGCTGTGCTGCTCCTGCTGGTATCGTTGATTTTCGCGGCCGGTAACCTGATTCGCCCGCCGCGTGTGTTGTTCCATCCCTGATCCTGTACAGGTGACCCCATGAAACTGAATGTCGCTCTGGCGCAAATCAACACCCGTCTGGGGGTTGTGGAATCCAATCTGGAAAAACATCTGGCCATCGCGTGCGAAGCGCAGGCCGGCGGCGCCGACCTGTTGGTCTTTCCCGAACTGTCGCTGACGGGGTACGTGCTGCAAGACCTGGCCAGCACGGTGGCGCACCGCCCCACCCCCTCGGACCCGGTCTTCCAGCCCCTGCTGGAGGCCAGTCGCGCGCTGGACATGGTGGTGGGCTTCGTGGAGGAAGACACGCGCAGCCGCTTCTTCATCTCCGCCGCCTACCTGTCGGGCGGCGAGGTGCGGCATGTGCACCGCAAGGTGTATCTGCCCACATACGGCCTGTTTGACGAAGGACGCTTTTTCGCTCTGGGCGATGCCGTGCAGGCTTTCGACACGCGTTTCGGGCGCATGGGCATGCTGATCTGCGAGGACTTCTGGCATGCCTCGCCGCCCTATTTGCTCTGGCTGGACGGCGCCGACATCTTCCTGATGACCTCGGCTTCACCGGGGCGCGGGCTGGGCGGCGGGCCGGTACTGCAATCGGCCGCCTGGGTCGATCAGATCAACAGCGCCTACGCCAGCCTGTTCACTTCGTTCGTGGTGCACACCAATCGCGTCGGCTTTGAGGACGGCCTGCACTACTGGGGCGGCGCGGCAGTGT
The DNA here is from genome assembly GCA_034428975.1 of Anaerolineaceae bacterium. Lineage (GTDB taxonomy): Bacteria > Chloroflexota > Anaerolineae > Anaerolineales > Anaerolineaceae > DAOUGY01. Next base: position 6,289 of record DAOUGY010000225.1, read on the forward strand.
ACGACCCCAACGGCGAACTGCTGGCGCGCGGCCCGTATGACGACGAAGCGCTAACCTTCGCCGAGCTGGACCTGAATGCGCTGCACCGCACGCGCGCGCGCCTGCCGCTGCTGCGCGACGAACGCACCGCGCTGGTGCAGCGTGAGATGAACCGCATTCTATCGCAACAAAACCGCGCCACCGGGCGCTGATCGGGCAGGAGAACCCCCATGAACGAACTGATGATTAACACCGACCTGGCACAAAAAATCCTGACCGGCTTCATCCGCACCGAAATCACGCGCGTGGGGCTGACCCGCGCGGTCATCGGCCTGTCGGGCGGCATCGATTCGGCCCTGTCCTGCTTCCTGGCGGCCGAAGCGCTTGGCCCGCAGAACGTGCTGGCGGTGCGCATGCCCTACCGCACCTCCTCCGCCGATTCGCTCGACCACGCCGCGCTGGTGATCGAAGCCACCGGCGTGCAGTCGCTGACCGTGCCGATCACCGAGATGGTCGAGCCGCTCTTTGCACGCTTCCCGGAGATGGATGCCATGCGGCGCGGCAATGCCATGGCGCGCGCGCGCATGATTGTGCTGTACGATCAGTCCGCGGCGTTTAACGGGCTGGTGGTGGGCACCAGCAACAAAACCGAAATCTTGCTGGGGTATTCCACGCTGTACGGCGATTCGGCCTGCGCGCTCAACCCGCTGGGCGACCTGTACAAGCATCAGGTGCGGCAGCTTTCGCGCGCGCTGGGCGTGCCCGCGGTGATCGTCGACAAGCCGCCGTCCGCCGACCTGTGGGCCGGACAAACCGACGAGGGTGAGCTGGGCTTCACCTATGACGAGGTCGACCGTCTGCTCTACCGCCTGGTGGATCAGCGCTACACGCCGGAAGACTGCGTCGAGGCCGGCTTTGACGAGGCATTTGTGCGCGGTGTGGTGCGCCGCATCCAGCGCAACCAGTTCAAGCGCCTGCTGCCGCCCATCGCCAAGCTCTCCAACCGCACGATTGGCTATGATTTTCTGTATTTACGGGATTGGGGGACGTAATAGTGCTTGGCGAGTTAGCACATTAGCTGGTTAGCATTTAGCGGGCTAGAAGGTTTATGCTTAGAATTGGCAATTAACGGTATCTTGCCAGGCACTAGCTTGCCAAGCACCCAGCACTGTCTTGCTAAGCACTAAGCACTAACTTGCCAAGCACTCTCTTCCAATAATCTTTTTTTCACGTCTCCGACCGGCCCACCACAAAGCGCGGCATTTCCACGCCGAGCTGCTTGCGCTGGATCCAGCGCAGGCCGTCCATCGGATCGATCACCAGCAGATCAATCGGGCCGCCACAGTTGGCCGACGCGCCCGGGTCCATGCCGATGCCATCCGAGAAGCGCTGCATCTGGATGGTGGACTGCGTCAGGAAAAGGGCAAAATCCACCGCATCCTGCAGAGTCATGCCCCAGTAATCAATGTTGTAGCTGAGCGGATACTCGTCCAGCTCCTTGCGCAAATCCTCCGGGAAGCTCTTCAGCGAAGTCAGGCGCGGATCGTAGCCGTTGAGCAGGCGCGAGATGGTGTAAGTGAAGCCGCGCCAGGCCGCGCCGGGGCTCTCATTGGTGGTGCGGCGCAAAAAGCACTCCCCGTCGGGCACGTACATCTCAAACATCTTACCCTGCTTGTCGCCGGGGTCATAACCGCCCACCAGAAAACCCAGGGCATAACTACCTTCGTCGACCGGTTTGGACATTTTGCTGTCCACATGCCGGGTGTAGCGCTCGGTGAGATACGCCCCCAGGCGTTTGGTCACCTCTTCCACCGGCAGATCGCCGCCGCCCAACGCCACGCGAAATTCCTGCACGTGCGAGTGAATGCTGCGCCCGTCCAAAAACGCCCAGCCAAACGTCACCGCGGCAATGCGCGGGCCCAGTTGAAAGAGCTTGACGCCGTAATCGGAACTGACGCGCGTATCTCCCGCGCGGTTGACGTACGTCTGGCGGCTGTCGGCGGCAAACACCAGCCCTTCCGGCACGGTAAAGTTCACCACAATCGTCATGGCATTCCTCCTGATTTGGGCGAGGCAATTACTCCGGCGCCTGACCGGCCTCCAGTGCAGCCGGCAGGTCGCGGGTGGACGACAGGATCAGATCGGCGCCGGCGCGCTCCAGCTCGGCGCGCGTGCCAAAGCCGCACAACACCCCCACGGTCTGCGCCCCGGCCGATTTGCCGGCGCGAATATCCACGGTGGTATCGCCGATCATCAGGCACTCCGCCGGCGGAATACCCATCGCCTGTGCCGCCCATACCACCGGGTCGGGGTAGGGTTTGGTATGCTTGCAGGTGAAGGCCGTGGCCACGGCGCCAAACAACGGCTTGAATTGAAAATACTCCAGAAATCCGTGAATGGCGCCTTCGCTGCCCGCGCTGACCACCGCCAGGGGGTAGCGCGGATGCAGCGTCGCCAGCATCTCATCCACGCCTGCGATCATTTGAAAATGGCGCGGACGGCGGTGGCTGCGGCTGCGCGTCAGCCAGCCGTACATGCGCGCTGCGTCGTCATCGAGGTGCAGCGTATCCAGGAAATGGTACGCCAGATTGCCCGGCGATTCGATGCGCATGACCAGCTCGCGGGCGAAGGCGTGCAGGCGCTGCGGCCCGATGAGGCCGGAAAACGGGCGCAGCAGGCGTTCCATGCGCGCCACCCACAGGTCGTCGGTGTCGCTCAGCGTGCCGTCCACGTCAAAACACAGGGCGCGAATGCGCGAGACATCCAGAGGCATGGCGCGCCTACCCGACCGGCTGCAGCGCCGTCAGCACGGCCGCGGCCACCAACCACAGGCTGACCACCAGGCCGGTGATCAGCGCCAGAGTGAAGATGGAGTAGAGAATTCGCCTGCCCATGCGTGTGCGCTCCTGTGAAGCCGGGATGCCGTGCGGCTAGTTGTTGATCACAAAATTGATGGCGTACAGCGCGTCACCGTAATTCGGGCGCGCTTCCAGCGCCTTGTTGAACGATTCGAGCGCCTCGTCGCGCCGGTTGAGGCGGTACAACGCCCAGCCGCGCCACAGCAGCGCTTCTTCCGAGTTGGGCGTGATCTTGAGAGCGTAATCGGTCAGGGCCATCAGGTCTTCCGTCCGGTTGGTATGGAAGTAGGCCATGAACGGTCCGAACTGGTAGCGCAACATTCGCAGCGGCAAACCCAGGCGGCGCGCGGTGTCGTAGACCGGCACGGCTTCGGTGTAGCGCTGGAAGTAAGCCAGGTTGGTACCCTGATTAAACCAGGCGTAAGCGTCGTCCGGGTTGGCCTGAGCTTCCTGCTGCGCCAGCGTCAGCGCATTCTGGCGGTTGGTGTCCAGATCCCAATCGGGGCCGAGGATGGATTTGACCGTCTCCAGTTTGTCGTAGGGGAAGAGCATAATGTAGACATAATTAAAGGACTGCCAGTCGCGGCGCAGGGTTTCATACGGCACCGAGCGGTTGGGACCGCGCTCCGAATCCTGCACGGTGAAGCGCTGCGTGGCATCGTCGTAGCCGGTGACGAGCAGGTAATGCCCCGCCCAGCGGTCGTCGTTGACGATAAAGCTCTTATCCAGCAGGAACGAGCCTTCAATCATCACGGGGATGTCGGCCGCCAGCAGCGCGCGCAGTTTATCCAAACTGCCGCCCACGCGGTACTCGATGTTCAGCGTTTTCACATCCGTCAGCACATACGAGGTCAGCTCTTCCACGTTGACGTTGCGGTCGCCCTTGATTGGCTTGATCTTATCGGAGATGGTGTACTGGTCGCCTTCCCAGCCATAATACCGCAGGTACATGGCCAGTGTGGCCGGCCCGCAGTTGTTCAAATCCTCCACCTCGTGCTTGGGGGCGGTCAGTTCCACCTTGCCCGGCAGCGGCGTGGGAGTGAGCGTCGGCTGCGGCGTGGGGGTGATGGTGGCGGTGGCCGCCGGCGTGATGGGCGTTTCGGTGGGCGGGAGCGTTACGCCGGGCGTAGGCGTGGCGGTCGGGTTGAGCGCCGCCGGGGTGACCGGCACAGGCGTGGGCATGCGGCCCACCGGGTTGAGCACGCTGTTGATGTACACGCGCGCATATTCATAACGCCACTCCACGGCGCGCTGCACGCGTGGGATTTGCAGCAGGAGCAAGGCGACAACCACCAGCCCGGCCAGGGCAACCAGAATCGCCGGCAGCCCACTCCAGCGCCGGCGGCGTTGAATCGATTTGTAGGAACGTACTTTTGACATGCCGTCAATTGTACCAGTTGTTCCGGTCCGTTTGCAGTGGGGGAAAAAAGTGGGAGGCGGCGGCTGGATCAAATAAAACTCGCGCCAGGCCACAAAGAAGAGTAAGCTTTGTTGCCGCGCCATTCGTGGAAAACAACTCGCCGCCATGACTGGCGGCGGGAACACAAACGGATTGTGAATTTCGTCAGGACGGATTGGCCTGATAATACGCGCACAGGTCGCGCACGGGGCAGGCCGGGCAATTGGGCTTGCGCGCGTGGCACACCT
>DAOUGY010000226.1:0-4576 GCA_034428975.1 Anaerolineaceae bacterium
AGCATACGTGTTAAAATCACAATAACTACAGCGGTGACGGCAAAAAGGAATATGAAAGTAAAGGCTGGTCATTTCTGCCATGCCCGTAGCATATCACAAACCACTTTTTCGGGCAAAACCGCTGATCCCTTGACGAAATTTGAGTATGTTATAATTTTTCGCGCCGGGGGTAGTACCCCGGTTCACTATTGATCATGCCTATGACCCCTGAAGAATCATCCAAAAAAACCAAAATTTGTCCTACCTGTGGCACCCGGCTCGCCGAAAACGCCACCCGTTGTCTGGTTTGCGGTCGCACATTTACAGTCGGAGAGGCCAAAGAAAAAAAGCCAACCTCCGCCGCCGCTGCACCGGTGACCAGTCCCAAACTGCCTGAAGTCACTTTGTCACTGCCTATCGCAATTGGTTTAATCCTGCTCTTGCTTGCGATTGGCGCCGGCGCCGTATTCGGAGTATTACGCGGCACCGGTCAGGTCGTTGAACCGACCGCCACCGCCACAGTGACTCAGACGCCTACCCTCACCGTAACGCCCAGTCCAACTGCCTCACCTACCATCGAGGCCACCTGGACTCCGCTGGCACCCATCGAGATCACGGTTTCCCCCGGTGATAACTGCATCGTTCTGGCATCACGTTTCAATGTGTCGGTGAACAGCATTATCAGCACCAACAACCTGCCAGCCGCCTGCAATACGTTATCTCTGGGTCAAAAACTGCTCATCCCGCAGCCGACGCCAACCGCTTCTCCGGCACCGACGCAAACGCTCAGTGCAGCTCAGGCCACTGACACCTCCTGCCAAAAAGCTGAATACATTGTAAAACCGAACGATACATTGTTTGGTATTGCGACTGCCTATAACGTTTCTGCCGATGCCATCAAGAGTTACAACGGTCTGGCTTCGGACACGGTTTATGAGGGTTTACCCTTGCAGATTCCGCTGTGTGAGCGGCTGCCAACTGCCGGTCCAACCCCAACCCCCACCAACCCGCCGCCCTATCCTGCATCCAGCCTGCTGCTTCCTGCTGACGGTGCGGTATTTACCGCCGCGAATGACAGCGTCACCCTGCAATGGGCGTCGGTTGCCACACTGCGGCAAAATGAAGCCTATGCTGTGACGGTGGAAGACCTTACCGAAGGTAAAGGCCGTAAGATTACGGAATATGTGACCGATACCAAGTTCATCGTCCCCTCTACATTCCGCCCAACAGACTCGATTCCGCATGTGTTGAAATGGTTTGTCATTCCAGTCCGGCAGATCGGCACATCGATCGACGGGAAAGCCATCTATGACCCGGCTGGATCAGCCAGTGCTTCACGCAGCTTTGTCTGGTGGAGCTCCGGCGGCGCGACGACCCCCACTCCATAGCTAATCTTTTGAAACAAAAAAAGGCGGCCATCGGCCGCCTTTTTAGTTGTTATCCTTTAACTTTTCGCTGCAACCGGCTCAACAGCTTCAACCTCGAGCGAATGCTCTTCCAGGTAGCGGCCGGCCTGAATGGCTGCCGCTGCACCCATCCCGGCGGAGGTGACCACCTGGCGGTAGTGTGAATCCATCACTTCGCCAGCGGCGAACACACCCGGAACGTTGGTGGTCATGGTCAAATCCGTTTTGATGTAACCTTTCTCGTCCATATCCAACTGATTGTGGAAGAGACTGGTGTTTGGGCTGTGACCGATGAAAATAAACACGCCGTCGGTGGGCAGATTGGAGATTTCGTCAGAATTTACGTTGCGGATCTTCACATACTCAATGGCATTCGTACCAACAATCTCATCCACCACCGAATTCCAGATGAAGTTGATTTTCGGATTTTCTTTGGCCCGCTTTTGCAGGATTTGTCCGGCACGCAGTTCATCCCGGCGGTGAACAATGGTCACCGAGGAAGCGTAACGGGTGAGGAAAATAGCTTCCTCGAGGGCGCTGTCCCCCCCACCTACTACGACCACTTTCTTTCCCTTAAAAAACCAGCCATCACAGGTGGCACAGTAGGATACTCCGCGCCCCAGCATGGTATTTTCACCGGGCACATTGAGCACATACGGGCTGGCACCGGTGGCAACAATCAGGGTTTCAGCCAATAATTCGGTATTGTACGTCTTTACTCTAAATGGCCGCGCGGACAGATCGACTTCCGTGGCCAGATCATACTCGAAGCGGGCGCCAAATCGCTCCGCCTGCTTCTTAAAAAGCTCACCAAGCTCAGCGCCGCCTACTCCTTCGGGGAATCCAGGGTAGTTTTCGATGGTAAAAGTGAGTGAAGCCTGGCCGCCAAGTTCGGTGCCAATCAGCACTAAAGGATTTAATTCTGCCCGGGCGGCATACAAAGCAGCCGACATACCAGCTGGTCCGGCCCCCAGAATGATCATTTTTTCAACTTTTTTTCCGTTGCTTGCCTCATTAGAAGTTGAACGATCTAACTTTAACTCCATGTATTCACTCCACTGATAAGTTGACTATTGTTAGGATGCTTTTTCCAGTCAAAAGTTACATTCCGGACGTTTCCCGGTCCCCGATCTCGAGGGCGGCATCGATGACCTGGAATCCTTCGGCGAGTTGGTCCGGTGTGATGATTAACGGCGGGAGCAACAAAATGGTGTGCCAGTGCAGCGATGCATAAACCCCATGATTCAGCAGGTACTTACGAATCGCGCTCATCGTATCATTTGATTTGTTCCATGGCGAAAGCGGTTCGCGCGAGGCCTTATTTTTGACCAGTTCGATGACCCCAAAAAGGCCAATCGACCGGACTTCACCAACACACGGATGCCGCTCCACCAACTCTGCCAGCATATCTGACATCACTTTTCCGGTTTCCCGGGCTTTTTCAATGAGATGATCGGACTGCATCACCCGAATGTTGGCGATCGCGGCTGCCAGCGACACCGGATGACCGTTAAATGTCAGCCCGCCTTCATAGACGCGGTCATTGAAAGCCGCCGCGATTTCCGGTTTAATCGCTACACATCCCAGAGGTGCATAGGCTGAGGTCAGCCCCTTGGCCATGGTGATGATGTCGGGGATCACATTCCAATGGTTGACGGCGAACCATTTGCCAGTGCGCCCAAATCCACTCATCACTTCGTCACAAATCATGACGATGCCGTGCCGGTCACAGATCGCACGCACACCTTGGAGATATCCTTCCGGCGGGATAATCACCCCATTGGTCCCGGTAACCGTTTCAATGAGAATCGCCGCGATGGTACCGGGATCCTCAAATTGGATGATTTCCTCGAGGTGATTGAGGTAGTCCTGCGTAAATTCCGCTTCGCTGACCTCCGGCCTGGCGGCGTGGAAAGTTGAACGGTAGCGGTACGGATCCAGGAAATGAACCACGCCGGGCATCAAATTCGGCTCCCAGGCAGTGCGGCGCGGATCGCCGGTCAAGGCCATGGCGCCGGCACTGGCACCATGATAGGAGCGGTAGCGGGTTAAAATCTTGTGCCGGCCGGTGTACCCGCGCGCCAGCTTGATGGCATTCTCATTGGCGTCGGCCCCACCCAGGGTGTAAAGAAATTTCGTCAATCCCGGCGGTGTGATTTCAGCCAGCAACTGACCCAGTTCGGCACGGACACGGGTCGCCATCCCCGGTCCGGCAAACGGTAATTCTTTGAGCTGCTGTGCCATGGCATCGGTCACGCGTTCATCGCCGTGCCCGATGTTGACGCACATGGTCATTGAGTTCAGATCGAGATAGCGTTTACCGTTCGCATCCCAAAAAAAGACCCCTTTGGCACGCGTAACCGGAATGGGATTGACCTTCCCCTGCGCTGACCAGGTCCAAAAGTTATGCTCAAGCGACAGTGGGAGAATTTCGTCGTCAGAAATGGAGGACATAAAACCTCATTCGGGATTCTTCAATGAAATGGCTTGCCCGGGAGAATCCTATCACAGATCTTTTCTGAAAGCCGAAAAACAATGGGTAGGGATGCGTGTGCTATAATCTCCCCCATCTTTCTCATCAGGCATTCTATGCAATCTTCAAACCGAGATTCATCGACTTCCCTCAGCATGGTTCATCGCCGCGCCTGCGAACAGGGCGAGATCAGCACACAGGCGATCAACGGGTTACGGTTATTCAATACCGGTCACTACTTCGAAGCCCACGAAGCCCTCGAACTTGCCTGGCGGGAGGAAACCGGAACCATTCGCGATTTATACCGGGGAATTCTACAGGTCGCCGTAATGTACCACCATATTGTTCGGCATAACTTTCGCGGCGCAGTGAAGGTCTTCCAACGGGCTATGCCGTGGCTCAAGCCTTTTCCGACTCAGTGCCACGGGATCAATATCGGCGATTTGCGTCAAAATGCCGAGGCGGCTTACAACGAACTCGCCCGCCTTGGCCCCAACGGAATTTCCAACTTTAATCCGGCGTTCCTCAAACCAGTCGAATTCGCGGATCCTGACAAAGCCTGATTTCTAAAAAAAATGAGCTGGATTTGCCGTCAGCTCATTTTTGAATCACCTGTAGTGGAAATTACGCTTCGATCAACACGGTGCGCGCTGGCGCGCCATCCGAGCCGCCAAGTTTGAGCGGCAGGCAAATCAGTTGATACACTCCAGCTTTAATT
>DAOUGY010000227.1:0-8340 GCA_034428975.1 Anaerolineaceae bacterium
CGGTAGTGCAGGTCAAAGCGGATGCCGCTCAATCCCAGCCCGACCACCTGATCCGCCCACAGATCGGCGCGGGGATCGAGGCCGTAGAACAGGACATGCGCCGGAGTGACTTCGGCCATGCCGCGAACCCAGGGGTCGTCATAGTTTAACACAGCATAGCCCCCGGCGGGCAGGGCTTTGACCAGTTCGGATTTGCCCGCGGCGATGACTTCCTGCGATCCGGCGCGCTCGGCGTGCACGGTGCCCACATTGGTCACCACGCCCACCTGCGGCTGCGCGAGGTCGCACAGGAACGCAATTTCACCGGGCACGTAGAAACCCATCTCCAGCACGGCCGCTTCGTGCCCTTCGCCGAGGCGCAGCATGGTGAGCGGCAGGCCGATCTCGTTGTTCAAGTTGCCGGGGTTACGCAGCGTGTGATAGCGCTGGCTGAGCACCTCGGCCACCAGTTCTTTGGTGGTGGATTTGCCCACGCTGCCGGTGATGCCCACCACCCGCAGATTGAGCTTGCGGCGCCAGAAGCGAGCAATCTGCTGCAGGGCGGTCAGGCTGTTTTCCACCCGCAGGCAGAAGGGTGCAGCCGGCAGCAAACCCGGCAGACCCGCGCCGGGGCGGACGTCCAGCACCTTGAATTCGGTGGGCATGTCCTGCTCCACCAGGGCGACGTGCGCGCCGCGCTTGAAGGCCTCACCGACGTACGCATGCCCATCCACGCGCTCGCCGGGCAGCGCCACAAACAGCGAGCCGGGGATGACCTGGCGAGAATCGATCGCGGCCTCACTGATGACCAATGAGGCCTGGGGGCGATTCCCCGTCAGGGCTTCGAGAAGATCGGCAAGCGTCAGCACAGGTTATCCTTCATTTGTTCGTCTGCTGCAATTTCACGCGTTGATCATCGGGCGGCAAATCGGTCAGCAATGCCACTTTTTCAAACACATCACGGAACACCGGCGCAGCCACCACCGAGCCCCACGGGGAGCTTTTGGGCTGCTCGAGCCAGACATACACCAGCAGTTGCGGATCGTCGGCAGGACCCCAACCGACGAAGGATGCGTTGGTGAGGGTGGGCGAGTACTCGCCGTTGATCACCAACTGGGCGGTGCCGGTTTTACCGGCGATGCGGTAGCCTTCCACATCGGCGTCCGATGATTCCTCTTCGATGGAGATGGCCAACATGTCGGTCAGTTCGTGCGCGGTTTCGGGCTTGATGGGCGTGCCGGCGACGTGCGGGGTGATCTCATATTGCTGGCCGTCTTTGACGAAGGCCTTGAGGATGTGCGGCGTCATCATCTTGCCGTCGTTGGCCACGGCCGATACGGCCATGACCATTTGGATGGGGGTCACCGAAAGACCCTGACCAAACGAATTGGTCGCCAGATTGATGGCTGCCCAGGTGGAGTCGCCCGGCTGGGCCAGCGGGAAGAGGTCTTCATTGGCCAGATCGATGTCCGTGCGGCGCGAGATGCCGAAGGCGTTGAGGTACTGGTAGAAGAGAGTCGAATCCAGCTTCTGGGTGGCGATCCAGGCCAGGCAGACGTTGAGCGAGTGCTGCATGCAGCCGATCATGTTCTGCTCACCCCACGCGCCGCGGTCCCAGTTGTAGATGGGGAAGCCGCCGTAGACCAGCACGCCCGAGTCAAAGAACGGGGTATCGCGGGTGACAACGCCCGCGTCCAACGCGGCGGCCATGGTGAGCACCTTGAAGACCGAGCCGGGCTCGTAGGTTCCCGTGACGGCTTTGTTGTAGGAAACGCCCTCGGTGAAGATCTCGCCGAACTTCGGGTACTCGTTCAGATCCATGCGCGGGGTGGAGGCCATGGCCAGAATTTCACCGTTGCGCGGGTTTTCAACAATGATGGTGCCGGCGATCGAACCGCTGTCGGCGACGGCGCGGTCCAAAATGGTTTCGACTTCGGCCTGAACCTGGCGGTCGATGGTGAGGATCAGTGAGGCGCCGGGGGGCACATCGGGGATGTCTTTGATCTGATACGGATCGAGGGGTACTTCGATCTGTACCGGCCGGCCGCTGAGCAGGTCGTTGTATTTTTCTTCCACGCCCATCATGCCGCGGCTGTTGCGCACAAAAAACGGGTAGAAGCCCAGGATGTTGGACGCCAGATCTTTTTCCGGGTAACTGCGGATCAGGTGGGGGGTGGTGACCACGCCGCGCAGGCTGGGCAGCGCCGGGTTGGCGCCGTTGGGGTTGGCGTCCTCATATTCCTTGCGCAGTTTTTCAATTTTGCTCACCACCGAAGCCGGCACGTTGTCTTTCAAATAGGCGTTGACCGCGCTGTCTTCGTTGTAGGGTATGGAGGCCCGACCGAGAATTTCAGCGGCATCCATTTCCAGCAGGGATGAAAGGGTGGTGGCGATGGAGGACGGATTTCTGACACTACCCAGCTCCAGGCCCACTTCGTACACGATCTTGTTGCCGGCCAACAGATTGCCCCAGCGGTCATAAATACTGCCGCGTTCGGGATAGACCGTCTCGATGTAGGTTTTGCGATTCTCCGTCCAGGAGGTCAACTCGGCATCGGCATTGATTTGCAGCACCACCATGCGTACCACCAGGGCGGCGCCAAAGAGCGTGATCAATACGGCCAGCCATTCCGAACGGGTGAATTTGGAGAGCTTCATTTCTGCCCTCCTCGCGTGGACGGGCGCAAATTGAGCATGCCCTGGTAGAGGAACTCCCAGAGGGATTGAGTGTAATCGGTTTTGATGACGGGCAGCGCATCCGCCTGGGCGTTGGGCAGCGAAGCCAGCATGGGCAGTGTGCGCGGCTGGAAGCCGTCGACGGCGATGTATTCGATGTTTTCGGGAGACACGCGTTCATAGCCCAGTTTTTCGGCACGGCGCTGCATCACCGCCGAGGTGGTGACGGAGGCCAGCCGCGTGTTGAGGTTGGCGATCTCCTCGCGCAGCACTTCGCGTTCGATCTCCAAGTCCTTGACTTCCAACCCGGCTGAGGCGGCCCGGCCGCTGATGGTGAGGTAGACGGCGGAAATGAGAATAACGCCGACCAGCGCCACCAGGAAGATCATAATGATCTTGACCTGAGAGCGCCAGGGCGCTTGCTTATAGGCCTGTGTGAACCATTTGTTCATGCTTTCGTACCCTTATTCGTGTTTGACGACGACTTTCATAGGCCTGCATGCAATTCTCGTGCCAGTATTAGCGTTTTTCGGCCACGCGCAGCTTGGCGCTGCGGGACCGTGGGTTGACGGCAATCTCCTCTTCGGCGGCGGTGATGGGGTGGCGGGTGAGCTCCCGGATCACGGCCGTGTGGTTGCAGGTGCATACCGGTTGGTCCGGCGGGCAGATGCAGTCGCGGCTTTCGCGGCGGAAATACTGCTTGACCAGGCGGTCTTCCAGCGAGTGGAAGGAGATGATCGCCAACCGGCCGCCGGGCGCCAGCGCCTGTACCGCGCGCGGCAGCACCTGTTCGACCGCGCTCAATTCTTCATTCACCGCAATGCGCAGGGCCTGAAAAGCGCGCGTGGCGGGGTGAATGCGCCCACGGCGCCCGCCGGCGGCCTGCTCGAGCACAGCAGCCAGCTGCAAGGTGGTGCTCAGCGGCCGGGCCGCCAGGATGGCGCGGGCCATACGGCGGGCGAGGGGCTCTTCGCCATATTCCCAGAAAATGCGCGCCAGCTCGGCTTCGGGCAGCGTGTTGATCAGATCGGCGGCGGTGCGTTTCTGAGCCGGGCCAAAGCGCATGTCCAGCGGCCCGTCGGTCAGGAAGGAAAAACCGCGCTCGGGTGTATCAATCTGCATGGAGGATACGCCCAGGTCGATGACTACCCCTTGCACGCTCGGCCAACCCAACCGTTGGAGGCACTCCAGGATCGTGATGTAGGATTCCTGCATCAGCACGGCGCGCTCTCCAAAAACAGAAAGGCGCTGGCTTGCCAGTGCCAGCGCCTGTGGGTCCAAGTCCAGGCCCAGCAGGCGCCCTTGCGGCGAGCAGGCCTCCAGAATTCCTCTGGCGTGCCCCCCGGCGCCAACGGTACCGTCCACATAAAGCCCTGGGCTGACAGGGCTTAATGCATGTATAATTTCATGGTAAAGTACGGAGAGATGCGGATTGCGGGTGGGTTCTTCCGGCATCATCATGGCTAATCGAGAGATAGGTGGAAGGCCGCCCAACGCTGGGCATTGTCTTCGACGTTATCCATCCGCTTCTCATGCTCCGCCCATTGTTCCGGGGTCCAGATTTCGAAGTATTCACCCATCCCAACCAGTACGGCTGAGCTGTCCATTTGGATCAGAGCGCGCAGGCTGGACGGGAGCAAAACACGGCCGGTGCGGTCGAATTCGACCATGGCGGCCGAGGAATACAGCCAGCGGGTAAAATCTCGTTCGGAGACATTGGCGATATTATGCGCGCGCAGCTTTTCCTGGATCTTCTCGAACACATCCATCGGCCAGACAATCAGATTGTTGTCGAAGCCGCGGGTGACAAAGGCCGTGTTGCTGTTCAATGCATCACGGAAGCGCGAAGGAATCGTCAGGCGCCCTTTGTCATCGAGAGTGTGTTCATAACGGCCGAAGAACATTTTTTCTATTTCTCCCTAAAATGTGCGAAACGCCGGAAGGCTCCGGCGCTGCACTTTCTCCCACTTCGTACCACAATTTCCCATAGTATACCCAAAATCGGCCTGTAATACAAGTATTCCAAGGATTTCTTAATCTTACAACTTTGTAACCGGGAAACTCCATGAAACAAACTGCCTCGAAGGACTACCGCTCCCTGTTTGTCGGCCTGGACATGGCCGCACCGCTGTTGAACGGCACACAGCGTACCTATATCAACCTGGACAACGCGGCATCCACCCCAGCCATGCTGCCGGTGCTGCAAACCGTACAGGACTTTTTGGCGGTCTACAGCAGCGTACACCGCGGAACCGGGTTTAAGAGCCAGGTGGCCACGCATGCCTATGAGGAAGCGCGCAGCGCTGTGCTGCAATTCGTCGGCGCGCATCCGGACGAGCACGTGTGCATTTTTGGCAAGAACACCACCGAGGCGGTCAATAAACTGGCGCGGCGCTTTCCCTTCAATAAAGAGCGCAACGTGGTGCTCACCAGTCTGATGGAGCATCACTCCAACGACCTGCCCTGGCGCGCCGTGGCGGAGGTGGTGCACATTCGTGTGCTGGAGGATGGCAGCCTGGATGAAGGGGATTTTGATCACCAGTTGGAAAAGCATGCATCGCGCTTGGCACTGGTGGCCATCAGCGGCGCCAGCAACGTGACCGGCTTTATCAATCCGGTGCACCGCCTGGCGGAAAAGGCGCATGCGGTGGGGGCGCAGATCATGGTGGATGCGGCGCAATTGGCCCCGCACCGCGCGATTGATATGCGCCGCTTGCAGGACGCCGGTCACTTTGATTACCTGACATTATCCGGGCACAAAATGTACGCCCCGTTGGGCACCGGCGCGCTGATCGGACGGCGCGATACCTTCGAGCGCGGAGACCCGGACTTGCGCGGCGGCGGCGAGGTGGAGCTGGTGACGCTGGACCAGGTGGTATGGTCCGGCGCGCCGGAGCGCGACGAAGCCGGCAGCCCTAACACGGTGGGCGCGGTGGCACTGGCAGCGGCCATCTATCAGCTGCAGGCCATCGGCATGGATGCCGTGGCGCAGCATGAAGCCGAGCTGACCGCTTACGCGCTGGAGAAATTGGCGGCCATTTCCGATATTGCGATTTACGGCGACCGTGACCCAGCCCGGGCGGCTCAACGGTTGGGGGTCATCCCGGTGAATCTGCGCGGGCTGTCGCACTTTCTGGTGGCGTCCATTCTGGGGCATGAATTTGGCATTGGCGTGCGCAACGGTTGTTTCTGCGCCCACCCGTACCTGCTGCGTTTGCTGCGCGTGGACGAGGACCATGCCTCGCACGTTCGCGCGCGCATCATCGCCAACGACCGGCGCGAAGTACCGGGCATGGTGCGTATTTCATTTGGGCTGTACAACCAAGTTGAGGAAGTGGATGCCGTGGTGGCCGCCTTGCAGGCCATTCAACAGGGACAAACTCAGGGGCAATACCGCCAGGATGCGCGCAGCGGCGAGTATCACCCGGTGGATTGGGCGTTTGATGTCGAACGCGCTTTTTCGCTGCGGGCGCACATCGTGCGCGATTAATCTGGTGCCAGATATTCATTAAAAAGAAGGGAAACCCATGAAGCCTCAATTGTTCGCGTTGTTAACGGCCATTTGCTGGGGGGTGGGCGGCTATTTCGAAAAGAAAGGGCTGCACCTTGGTAACCTGTCGCCGCAGATGGGCATTACCATCCGCACGGCGGTGGCACTGATTATTCTGGGCTTTGTCAGTTACCCGCAGTGGAAAACGCTGCCCCAGGCGGGCAGCAAGGCGCTGTTGTACATGATCATTGGTGGCGGCGTGGTGGCCGGCGCGGTGGGTATGCTGTGCTTCTACACAGCCATCAAAGGCGCACCGCTGGGCAAGGTGATGCCGATCGCCTTCACCTCACCGCTGTTTGGCGCATTGATGGGCCTACTGCTGGGCGGTGAACCGCTGACCGCCAAAACGGCGGTGGGCATGCTGCTGACCATCAGTGGAATCATCGTGCTGACGCTGGGTTGACGCTGCATACTTTCAATGAAAAACCTGCCCCTGAATGTGTATCGGGGCAGGTTTTGATTTGGAAGAGGGGATTATTGGATCTGGAGCGATTGGATCAGCGCGTCCAACTCAACCAATGAAGGGCTGAAGGATCCATCGGGTTGAGCCTCCAACGCGGTCAGCGTTTCGCTCAGGTAGGTTTGAAAATTTTCGGCGAAGGCATTGAAATCACCGCCGGGGATCGTGGTATCGTCGAGCGGCAGAGAGGGGTGACCGACCGGCAGGATGGCGCTGATGTAATATTTGCCGTCGTCCGTCAGGCCCTGGAAGGTGTAAAACAGGCTGCTGTTATTGACGGTCGAGAAGGACTGGGCGTATTCAGTCAAATAGCGTACGCCCGAGCCGCCTTGAAATTCAAGATAGGCGGTGCGGCTGTGGAAGACCTGAGCGGCGTTCCACATGGGCAGGAAAGGCAACGCATCCGCCGGGGCGGCCGGTTTGGCATCCAGCAAGGCGCGCAAATTGCGGATGATCTCCGCGGCGTATTCGCTCATGGCGGCGTACTCATCGGCGGGGTAGAACAGCACGCGCGGCTGGTGGAACGCACCGGCGGTGGGGTAGGCATGGAAGGAATACTGCACGTAGGACGGGTAGACGTCGCCGGGGAAGGGGGTATCGGCCGAGGCCGGAGAGGCGGGAAGGCGTTCGATGAGCAGTTCACTGCCCAGGACTTGCGGCACGCACAGGCTGATGTTCTCAAAGTTGTACGGCGCGCCGGAAGCGCAGCGCGATTCGGTCGCGGTGGGGGGCAGCGTGGGGGCGGCGGTTTCGGTGGCCGTGGGCGGTGGCGCTTCGGTGACGACCGCGGTGGCGGGTGGGACGACAGCATCGGTGGGAACCGGCGGGGTGATGCTGCATCCGGCCAAAACGGCCAGCAGCAGGGCGGCGCACAGAAACGCGCGGATAGGGGTGGGGTGGGTGAACTTCATGGGGCATTCTCCTGAATGAGCGGAACTTTGGCTAAGACGTCGCCAAAAAACGCTTTGTTCCAGCCTGGTTGAAAACAGCCGGATTCATGCTATAGTATAGATGATCAGGCGACCGCAGACCACCGCCGGCGCCCCGCGCAATCCAATCGCAATGCAAATGCAATGCCGCAGCATCCCAGGGCAGCCTTTCGGAGGGCTGCGTTTTTATTTTTAGGGAGGTGCGCGATGAAGTACATCCTGGAGTTGTCGGCGGAGGAATGCCGTGTGCTGGCGCAACTGTTGACCTGCTGCGCAGAGGACCTGAAATCGGAGATTTATCACACTGAAAACCTGGATTATAAGGAAGATCTCAAGCAGCGAAAAGAAAGGATCCTGCTGCTGCTGGAGCGGATTCAGGCCCAAATTGAGCCGGCGAAAGCGTGAACGCGGGGGCGGAAATCATGCAGCATGCCCGGCGCCGTGAGGCGCGCGGGGAAGTGTGGTTAAGTTTTGTAAAAGCCGGGAAATGCCGTAAAGGTCAATCCAACATCATCTTGGCGCGGTACTGCAGCGCCTCGGCCAGATGTGCCGGGGCGATCATCACCGCGCCGTTGAGATCGGCGATGGTGCGGGCCAGTTTGAGCACGCGGTGATAGGCGCGCGCGGAGAGTTCCAGTTGGGCCATGGCGGTTTTCATCAACGCCTGCCCGGTGGTATCCAGGGCGCAAAAGCGGCGCACTTCCGCCGGGCGCATGTCGGCGTTGCAGGCCAACCCGGCTTCGCGC
>DAOUGY010000228.1:0-1822 GCA_034428975.1 Anaerolineaceae bacterium
CAGACGGAAGCCAACCGCGGACTGAGCCTGAGCGGCGAGATTCAGCGCAAGCTGCTCAGCCCCGACCAGTTGCGCCAGCGCGTGATGGAGGATTTCCTCAAGGATTACACGCCCGCGGATATGGACGCCGACCAGAAAGTGATGAGCGTTTTCGGCCTGCTGCCGCGCGATTTTGACCTTAAGACCTTCTATACTGACCTGTACAGTGAACAGATCGCCGGCTTTTATGACGATAAGACCAACGAGATGGTGGTGGTTCAGGGCGAGGGTTTTGAAGGTCCCGAGAAGGCAACCTATGCCCATGAGTTCACCCACGCGCTGCAGGATGAAGCCTACGATCTCACCAACGGCCTCAAGACCGATGAGGAGACCTGCCGTAAGGACAGCGAATATTGCGCCGCGGTGCAGTCGCTGGTGGAAGGCGATGCCACCCTGAGCGAGCAGTTGTGGCTGTATAACTCGGCCAGCCAGACCGACCGCGACCAGTTGGACAAGTTCTACAGCACCTACCAGTCGCCGGTCTATGACAGCGCGCCGGCCTTCATGCAAAAGGATTTTCTCTTTCCCTACGACCAGGGCTTGAATTTTGTGCTCAAGTTCTACCAGGACGGCGGCTACCCGGCCGTGGACAAGCTCTTCCAGGATCCGCCGGTCTCGACCGAGCAGATCTTGCACCCGGAGCGCTACCCGGCTGACAAACCGGTCAAGCTGGATATGCCCGATCTGAGCAGCACACTGGGGCAGGGTTGGCAGGAGATCGACCGCAACAACGTCGGCGAGTGGTACACCTACCTGATTCTGGCGCTCGGCGACCAGGAAAGCACGCGACTGGCGGATGATGTGGCATTAAATGCGTCTGAAGGCTGGGGCGGCGATACCTATGTGGTTTATTCCGGCCCGCAGCCGGCGGACACTGCCCTGGTTTATCTCTCGCAGTGGGATACCAGCAGCGACAGCGGCGAATTCTGGCAGGCATTCCAGCAGTACGCCGGCAAGCGTTGGGGCCAGGCGGCGCAAAGCAGCGCCGACCGGCTGGAATGGTCCGGCACTTCGGATGGAGCCGTGCTGCTGCAGCGCGACGCAGCCGGGCAGGTGTTGTGGGTGGTGGCGCCCGACGTTGCAACCGCCGACAAGCTGGCCGGGCAGGTGGCCGGGTTCGGAAAATAGGATTTATTGACGGATATAACACCGCCAGGGGAGGGTCGCTTGCACCCTCCCCGGCATTTTTTAACCCAGGTTTTTATACCGACAGGCGGTGGATGAATTCGAGCAGTCGTTCGGCGATCAACTCCTTGTCATTGTCCATGGTGGCCACGTGATAGGAGTTCTCCAGCCAGACCTGCGCGCGATCGACCGACGAGACATTGTCAAAAATGAAGGCCGCGTTGGCCGGGTTCACCACGTGGTCCTCGCGGGATTGGAAGGCCAGCAGCGGGCAGGTGACGTTGGGCAGCAGGTCGCGGGTGACGCCCATCAGCGCATAAATCTGGCGCACCGAGGGCACCGGCACCACCGGGTATGCCAGCTCGGTGATGCCCGGCTTCTTTATATCCGAACCCACACCCGGGACGGTTTCGGGCAGGCCGAGACCGAAGGCCAGTCCCGCCATGCCAGGGTTGTTGAGGAATACGGCGCCGTTGATGGGCGCGGCCCCGGCAAAGACCTTCGGGTACATGGCCGCCATGTAGAGCGTCAGGGTGCCGCCCATCGACAGACCGGTGATGAAGATCTTCTGGCAGCGCTTTTGCAGCCGCTCCATGGCGTGTTCCACTGAACGCACCCAGTCTTCGGCGGTCGATTCCGCCATATCGGCCGGGTCGGT
>DAOUGY010000229.1:0-6159 GCA_034428975.1 Anaerolineaceae bacterium
CAGATAACCGATGCCCAACTGCACGGCCTGGGTGGTGTTGTGCACGCGCACCGGTTTGCCCTCAAAATAAACCTGACCGTTGTAATCGCTGCCGGCGCCAATGATCGCCTGGAACAGCTCGCTGCGCCCATCGCCCAGCAGGCCGGTGATGCCCAGCACCTCGCCGGCGCGCACGCAGAACGAAATATCATGAAACGCCTTGTGATCGGTCAGATTCTCGGCGCGCAGCACCTCGTGGGCGGTGTCACGCTCGCGCTGCAGCGCCATGGTGCGTATGTCGTGCCCCACCATATAGCGCGCCAGGTCGTCGGTGGTCACGCCAGACACATCGCCCTCGGCCACCATGTTGCCGTCGCGCAGGATGCTGAAGCGGTCGCAGATTTGCATCACCTCTTTCAGCTTATGCGAGATGAAGACAATCCCCACGCCGTGTTCTTTCAACATGCGCATCATTTCAAAGACGCGCTCAATTTCGTGCCCGGTCAACGACGAGGTGGGCTCGTCCATGATGATCAGAGACGCGTTCATCATCAACGCGCGGCAAATTTCCACAATCTGTTTGTAGGAAGCGTCCAGGTCGCGCACCATCGCGCGCGGATCGATCTCCAATTTCATGCGGTCGAACACGTCCTGGGTCTCGCGGATCATGCGCTGCGCGTCGAGCAGACCGTTCTTCTTGACGATCTCGCGTCCGATGAACATGTTCTCATACACCGCCAGATCATTGACCAGGTTCAGTTCCTGATGAATGAAGCCAATGCCCGCCGCCAGCGATTCGGCCGGCGTGTGAAACACCACCGGCTTGCCGTCCAGGCGAATCTCACCTTTGTCCGCCGGCAGCACCCCGCCCAGAATGTTCATCAGGGTGGATTTGCCCGCGCCGTTCTCACCCAGCAAGGCGCAGATTTCGCCGCCCTTGAGCGAGAAACTGACGTCCTTCAGCACCTCATTGGCGCCGAACGCCTTCCAAATGCCGCGCATCTCTAAGTCCATACCAGTCCGTCCGTCCTTTTTTAAGGAAGAGGCTATGGCAACGCCATAGCCTCTTCGCTTGCCTTATCACATCGAACTAAATTGGAAAGCTGCGATTTAGTAGGGTGAATTCGGATCCAGGAACTTGGTGTAGTTGTCGCGATCGACCAGGGTGGTGGGGATGATCTTGACGGGGTCGACCTTCTCACCCTTCAGGATGGCCACGGCCATATCCACCGCATCGCGGACCATCGCCGGGCTGTACAGCGCGGATTCGATCCAGATGTTGGTGTTTTCGGGCATCATCTTGAAGTATTCCTGCATACCGCCGCCGCCGGTGATGACCTTGATGTCGGTGCGGTTGGCTTCCTTGATCGCCTGCAGCGCGCCGATGGAGGTTTCATCGTCCATCGAGTACACAGCATCAATCTTCGGGTTCTTGGTCAGGATGTCCGCCATGTCCTTCAGGCCGTCTTCGCGGGTGAACTTGGTGGCGTAGGTGATGACGTTCATCTTGGGCGCGATCTCGGCCAGGGTCTCAACGAAACCGGCCTTGCGCAGCTCGGAAACGGAACCCGAGGTGGGGACTTCCAGCATCACAACGGTGCCTTCGGTGCCGATTTTGTCGACGATGTACTTGGCGCCCTGAATGCCCATGTCCTTGTTGTCGCCGGCGACGCGGTACACACCGGTGGCGTTGATCTCGATGTCGAAGTTGACGACCTTCACGCCCTTGTCAATGGCGGCCTGCATCGGCACTTCCATGCCCTGCCACTGCGGGAACGCCACAATGGCCTGCGCGCCCCAGGTCAGCAGATCGTCGAGCTGGGTGGTCATTTCTTCGGCGTTGGTGCTGGTGTACAGCTTGTATTCAACGGTGTCGGCCAGCTCTTTGCAGCGGGCTTCGGCGTTGTAGGCCACGGCGGCAACCCAACCGTGGGTGACGGCCGGCGCCAAAATACCAATCTTGTACTTGGCGGCGGCAGGCGCAGCCGTTTCCGGGGCGGTCGTGGCAGCGGGGGTGGAGCAACCGCTGAGCACGAAGCTGGCCAGAATCACGACAGCCATCAGAATTGCAATCGCTTTCTTCATGTCTCTTTCTCCTTCTCGATCTTTGTGTTTATGATCATCCACCGGGGTGTACCATTCCGGTGGTTAATCCGCATCGGGGGGTGGAGCCGACGACTCGCGCACGATCAGTTTGTGATCCAAAAGGATCTGACGCGGGGTCGTCTTCTCCGGGCGCATTTGCGCGTACAACAGCTGCATCGACTGGCGGCCCAGCTCGTAGCAGGGCTGCGCCACCGTGGTGATGTTGGGGTGCAGCATGGTGGTATGTTCCACATCGTCAAACCCAACCACGGTCACGTCTTCCGGCACGCGCCAGCCCATCTCTTTGGCGGCGGTGATGGCGCCCAGCGCCAGCGTGTCGGAAATGCAGAAAATGGCGGTCGGCGCGGGCGATAGGCCCAACAGCTCCCTGGCGCGCTTCTTGCCGCTGCCAAAGGAGTAATCGCGCGAGGCGTACACCACATATCCGGCCTGCGGCGCAACGCCGCGGGCTTGCAGCGTGTCGCGGTAGGCCTGCAGGCGCAGGCGGGTGGAGATGTATTCGTTCTCCGCCAGGATGATCGCGATGCGGCGGTGCCCCAGTTGCAGCAGGTATTCCATCGCCTCCTGCGTGGCCTGGTAGTTGTCGATCGAGACGTGCGGAATGTCCACGTCGGGGTCGTATTCGCTGCACTGCACCACCGGATACTGCCCGGCATACTCCAACAACCAGTGGCGGTCGATGGTACTGGCCATCAGGATGGCCCCGTCGGCGCGGCGCTTCTTCAACATATCCAGCGCCTCGCGTTCGCGGGCGGGATCGTCGCCGGTGGTAAAGATCAACGCACTGTAGCCCAGCGCGGCGGCGGCGTCGCCGATGCCCGACAGAATGTGGGCATAGTAGGGGTTGGTGACGTTGGGCGAGAGGATTAAAATGACCCGGCTTTCGTTTTTGCGAAAATTCCGGGCCAGCAGGTTGGGCTCATAATTCAACTTCTGAATGGCCGCGTAGACCCGTTCAGCCGTTTCAGGGCTGACGGTGCCTTGATGGTTGAGCAAGCGTGAGACGGTTGCGACGGAGACGCGCGCTTCGCGCGCCACTTCGGCCATCGTAGACATTTGCGGCTCCAGAAAGCGCCTCGATCCAAAATTGAGTAGGTGAGATAAAAGTCGCGTAACGGTAAGATTTTTTGTAATCGTTTACTGTAATCGATTACATGCGACCCTGTC
The DNA here is from genome assembly GCA_034428975.1 of Anaerolineaceae bacterium. Taxonomy (GTDB): domain Bacteria; phylum Chloroflexota; class Anaerolineae; order Anaerolineales; family Anaerolineaceae; genus DAOUGY01. Next base: position 3,253 of record DAOUGY010000229.1, read on the forward strand.
CAAATAGTAGCACACCCGCAGGTCAAAGTCAACTCCCCTCTTGACCGATTCGGGTGTGCCGCCGCAAACCATGGCCTATTGTCACCTGCCCGGTGTGATTTTCCTCATCCCGCGCGCGTCATTTCCTCCAGCACATCCACCACCGTCAGCACCTGCTCGCGCGTCACCTTCTCCGATGGCACGCCGCGCCGGGCGCAGTCGATGAAATGCGACAGCTCGCGGTGGAACATGCCGGTCGGCGGCAGGTTGATGCCGGTGGGCACTTTGGGCTCGTCGGCGGTGTCAAACTCGCGCGGCGGGTTGTCCATGGTGTAGGCCGTCAGGCGTCCGCCCTCATTGACCAGCAGCGCGTTCTCAAAATACACGCGCCAGCGCGCCGTGAAGGGAATGTCGGCGTTGAACCAGGCGGCTTCGGCCGCCACGTTCAGGCCGTCGTACTGGTACAGGAAGCGGTAATGCTCCTTAAAATCGCGCTCGCGCCCGCCGCAATGGGTGGCGCTGACGCGCTGCGGGCGGCCGAAGACGCTGACGATCACGTCCAGATCGTGGATGTGCAGGTCAAACGGCAGCAGCCCGCTTTTTTCGCGGTCAAACAGCCAGCCGCCCTGCACCCAGCGCGGGCGGGCCGACAGGCGCTCGAAGTGCCCGTCCAGCGGGCGGCCGTACTCGCCGCTGCGCACCAGCGCGCGCAGCGTCTCCACCTCGGGGGTGAACTGCAGCACCTGCGCCACGTACAACTGCCTGCCCTGCCGGTCGGCCTCGGCGAACATCTCCTCCGCGTCGGCTTTGCGCAGCGCCACTGGCTTTTCGGTGATGACGTGCAGCCCGCCGCCCAACCCCTCCAGCACGTGCGTTTTGTGCATAAAGGTGGGCGAACACACGTCCAGCACGTCCACCAGCCCGGCGCGCGCCAGCGCGGGCACATCCGCAAAAAGCGGCAGCCCCCAGCGTTCGGCGCACTCGCGGCTCTGATCGGTCACGCCCACCAGCGCGGTCACCAGCGCGCCGTCAATGTGCGCGTAATTGTGATAATGCACCTGGCCCATGCCACCGGTGCCGACTATGCCCACTCGAATCATCGCGGTTCCTCCCTGCCTGTTTCGCCGCCGGGGTTAGATCTCCAGCCCCAGCCCCTTGAGATACGCATACGAATCGCGCACCGCCTGGTTGACTTCCGCCAGGTTTTTGGGCCCGGCCGAGGTGAACTCGATCTCAATGCTCCACGGGCAATCGTTGCCGGCCTGTTCGAGCATCTCCAGCATGGCACGGAAGTTCACGTGCCCCTGGCCCAGCGCGGGGAAGTTCCACTCCTGCATCCCGCCAATCTTGTCTTTAATGTGCATATGCCCGACGGCGCCGATGCAGGCGCGCAGGTCGTCCACCGGATCGCGCCCGGCGTAATGGATGCCGTTGGCCGTGTCAAAATTGATCTGGACGCGCGGCGAAGCCACCGCGTTGACGATGCCCTGGATGATCTCGCCGGTGGCATGCTCGCCGTGGTTTTCCAGCACCAGTGTCAGATTGTTTTTTTCCAGATGAGGGATCAGCTCGCGGATGTGCTGCGCCACTTCTTCGTTGGAGACCACCGCGTTGTCCTTCAGGTGCGCCTCGCCAATCGAGGAGACGATGTAATCACAGCCGAAGAAGGCCGCCAGGCGCATGTTGGCCAAAAAGTCGCCGATGCGCTCGCGGTCCATCAGGTTGGTGTGCCCGCTCATCGAAAACGGCGTCAACCCGGCGGCGGCCAGGCGGTCCTGCACCGCGCACAGCGTGTTGAAGCTCATCGTGGGAAACACATGCTCGGTCCAGCCCTTGGTGGCGGTCAGTTCAATGTACTTAAAGCCCGCCGCGCGGATGCCTTCGATGGCTTCTTCGATGCTGAAGCCGTGATAACAATTGGAATTGATCGCGACAATGCGCTTCATCATGATGGACGTCCCTCCGCTTTTGTTTTCCCGCGCTGCACGCGGGGCGATGTTTTAAAAAGTATACCATCGAACGCCGAGTGCCTCCCCCTCCCGCCCGGGGCACGAAAAACGCCGCCGGATTGGTCATCGCGGCGGCGTTGGTTTTGGGTTCAAGCGGGTTCAGGCATACAATTTGTCGAAAATGGCCTGCGGGGCGGCGGCCAAACCGATGACGGTCGGGCCGGCGTGCGCGCCCAGCACCAGCGTCACCGGCACCAGCGGCTCTTCCACCACGCGCAGCATCTGATTGACCATGCCGCGCAGCACGTCCACCCCCGGCAGGTTGCTGCCGTGCATCAATTGCAGGCGCAGCGTCTGGTCGCCAAAGCGCTCGTGCACCACGCTGACCATTTTGTGCACCGCGCGGCTGACGGTCATGCCCTGGCCCACGTTGCTGTAGCGCCCGTCGGCGGCGTTCATGCCGATGATCGGCTTGATCTTCAGCACCGACGCGATGATGCTCTTGATGTGGCTGACGCGCCCGCTGTGAATCAGGTGCTTCAGGTCGCTGAACGTCACCATGGTGATGGTGTTTTCCTTCACCTGCCGCATGGCGTCGAGGATGCGCTCCTTGCTCCAGTTGTGCCGGACGCCAAAGGCGGCGGCTTCCACCATCCAGCCCAGCGCCGGGCCGACGGTGAACGAGTCAAACACGGTGATGTTGGGGTTGGCAACCATGCGCGATGCCTGCACGGCGGACGCATAGGCGCCGCTCAGACCGGACGACAGGTGCACCGAGAGGATCTCCTCGTCGGCGTATTGCTCGTACACGCGCGCAAAATCGCCCGCCGAAGGTTGCGAGGTGGTCACAAACTCGTCGGGGTATTCGAGATACATGCGGTACAAGTCTTCGGGGTGAAGATCCACACCGTCGCGGTAGGTTTGGTGTCGAAATGTGACCTGGAACGGCACCACATCCACGCCCAGTTCCGCCGCTTTT
>DAOUGY010000230.1:0-8363 GCA_034428975.1 Anaerolineaceae bacterium
GGCAATATGACCGTATAAAAAGAAAAGAGCCAGCAACAGCGTGCAAACCAGCCCGGCACGGTGTCCCGATTTGAGGATCAAGCTCGTCGCCGCCATCAACACTAGCGAAACCGCCAATGAAATGACCAGCGAACGCAGCGGATCGTGCCAGGAGGTCAACGCCATGTTCTGCGCTGTCAGAAAGATGATGGGCAGGATTGAAAACAGAATTGTAAAAAAGGGGATTTTTATAATTCGCGCCATATTCACTCTCGGTGTTTGCTTCGAAATCAGGTCTCCGGTAGACAAAACGATTATTGTGAGAAGTTCTTCTCTGGCAGGCAAATACGATATTCCTGGCAGGCATCCACGAAATGAGCCGGTTCATAATCCGGGGGATGTGCGTACACTTTGTCCGCCAATAGTGGATAATTCGTTCCAAAATATTGGTTAAAGACAACTCGGAACGTGTTAACAGGGCTGATACTTGGATATAAGAAATCATAATTTCCATCTGGAAAGTAAAACGCATTCAAGACGGATGATCGCACGTCGATCCCTTTCGCTGTCTGATTTTCCCAGTCCAAATATGCGTCGTGACCATGATCGCCTTGCAGAATAATAATTGGAGGTGTGGTGGATTTATCCAAAATCTCATCGATCATCTTTAATGTCAATTGATTCACGTACTGAATCTGACCTGTGTAATACCAGGCGCTCTCTTGAATAAACCTGTTTTCTGGAATGGTAATCCGTTGAGGATCAAACGGCTCGATCGCTCCATTCGGCCCCCATAGATAAGGTGAATGGGGGACAAGAAAATGAGAAAACACAAAGTGCGGGCCGTCCTGGTTGGCAAAATCAGGAACATGCTGGAAAGCAAATAAAGCCTGTTCCACGCTTGCGGTTCGATCCTGTTCCATTGCATCCCCAAGAATTTCGCCGCCCGTCTGGTCCGCCCATAAAACGTCGACAATCAAGGCTTGAGCAAGGGTTGTTTTCGCTAACAAGATTTCAAAGGGATTGATTCGGGCTGATTTGGCATTCTCCGGGGCTAAAACGATGTCAGCCGGTGCATCATTGGAAATTTCAAACCAGGTTTCAAAATGGACGGATCGATAACCTCGTGCACTGAGGAATTCTTGAGCATAATCCACCTGCAGGCTCGATGTCATTCTCGTTAACAATGAGGGGGATAAATCGTTCAGGTACATCATATTCAATGTGGCGGGCAACGAATATCGAGTTATCAGGTAATTCGATCGGCTTTCGTCCGCAACGTAAAAACCCCTATTCCTTAGTTCATTAAGAAACGGCTCGTTATCAAAATGGTAATACTTCCGCAGCCCGGAAGAACCTTCATACGCATCCAAAATCAACAAATACACATCCGGGGACCGGTCACCCACCAGTCTCAATTGATTTGCGCCGGCTTCTGCATCTCCACGAGCGACGGCAAGCTGTCGAATTTCATTCCGGGTGGGGTAGTAAGTTTGACCGAAACGAACCAGCAGAGAGACGAGGTTAAAACCCAAAAGAAACAACATGATCCAATTTAGCGGCAAGGTAAAGTGCTCAACGTGACGAAGTTGCAATAGCCCAAATAGGATAATTAGAACAGCAAGGCAGCTAAGAATCGTCAGGTTTTTCAATTCAGTGGAAGACAATCCACGTTTTAAAAGAAACTCAACCAGGTTTATAAAATGACCGTAGAGCAAAATAAACGCCAGCAAGAACGTCGTTACCAGCGCAGAGCGATGCCAATTTCTCAAAATCAATCGCAATACCACAAGCAAAAAAGCGCTCAATCCCATGGCGATCATCAATGGGCGAAGCGGATCATTCCAGGCAATCATATCCATGTTTTGTGCGGCAAGGGACAAGATCGGAATAATGGAAAACAATAGTGGATAGAATGGTTTTTTCAATTCTTGATCCGTGTGTGGAAATTTCCCCAATATTTTGGACGAAATGTGCGAATAAATTATACCCAAACCCACTGGTCACCCCGCCCATTTTCCGCGCTATACTCTTAATGGTTTCTATGAAAACCCACTCGCTCAAACGTCAACTCAATCTCGCGCAGATCGTCATGTTGGGGGCGGCCGGGACGATCGGCGCGCAGATTTTCGTGCTCACCGGCCATACCGCCGGGTTGGTTGGGCCGGCCACGCTGCTGGCGCTGCTGATCGGCGGCTTACTCAGTTACAGTGTGGCGCTCAACTACTGCGAGCTGGCCACCGCTTTTCCGGTCACCGGCGGCGCCATGACGTATGTGCGCGAAGCCTGGGGCAACAACATCCTCTCCTTTTTGGTCGGTTCAATGGACTGCCTGTCCAGCACGTTCTACTGCGCGCTGTCGGCGGTCGGTTTTGCCTACTCCCTGCAAGTGTTTCTGCCGCAATTGCCGGTGGTGCCAGTTGCCGTGGCCGTTATCGTCCTCTTCACCGTGCTCAATGGCCTGGGCGTCACGCGCGTGGGCAATGTGCAGATCCTGTTGGGCGCCGTGCTGCTAATCCTGTTCGGTGTGTACATTGTCTTTGGGCTGTTGGGTTTTTCCAGCGCCACACTGCTAACCGGTGGGCGATTCTTCATCGCCGAGACAACCCGGGGAAATTCGGGATTACTGTTGCAGGCTATTGCCCTGGTGTATGTGGCCTACGTCGGCTTCGAGGTGATCGCCGACGACGCCGAGGAAGTCGCCAACCCTTCGCGCAACATCCCGCGCGGCATTCTCATCAGTCTGACGCTGGTCATCGTCATTTACATCCTCGTCGCGCTGGTCACGTTGGGCAACGTGCCCTGGCCGGAACTGGCCGGGTCCGAAACCGCTCTAACCGATGCCGTGCAGCGCTTCATGCCGCCCTGGGGGCTGCCGCTGATGGCGCTGGCCGGGCTGATCGCCACGCTCACCTCCATCAACACCTCCATGCTTTCAGCCACGCGCGAGGCATTTACCCTGGCGCGGGACGGCGTCTGGCCCCGTTCGCTGGCGCGCTTAAGTCGTTACCGCACGCCCACCATTTCCATCCTCCTGATCGGGATCGTCAGTGCGTTGGTCGCCTCGATTGGCGCCGTCGATTTTCTGGCCTACATCTCCAGCGCCGGCTACCTGTTCGTGCTGTTCTTTGCCAGCCTGGCCATGATCCGGCTGCGCCGTCGAATGCCCAACATCGCCCGACCGTTTCGCGTGCCATTCTTCCCGCTCACCGCGGTGATGGCCGGCTTCTCCTGCATATTGATCTTGGCCTTTTCGGATGTACGCGCGCTGGGGTTTGGCGCGCTGGTGCTGGCGTTGTGCGCCGTGTATTATTACGCGCGTGGGCCGGTCTCGCGCTGGGCTCGCGCCAACATTAAAGCGGCGCGCCTGAGCAAGGACCGCCTGCTCGTGGCAGCGGCCAACCCGGCCACCGCCGCCAATCTCATGCGCCTGGCGGCTATTCTCGCGGAAAGCGGCGAGGACACCTCGGTATGCCTGTTGTCGGTTCAAACGCGAGCGCGCGCTGCGCGAGGTCGGCAGGCCATCCCGCTGTTCCTGCGCGAACTGGCCGGGCATTATCAGGGCAGCCCGTTTCCGGTCTACTTGAAAACGCGCGGCGCGGCCGATATCGCCCAGGGCGTGCTGGATGAACTGGAACACCGCCGCAACGTGCAGCTCGTCCTCACCGGTTGGCCGGGACCTGTCGCGTCTCAAAAACTGGCGGAAAATCCGGTCAAGGTGCTGCTGCAAAAAGCCCGCACCAATGTGGGCGTCTATCTCGATCACGGCCTGGGCGCCGCCATCCACCGCATTCTCGTGCCGGTGGGCGGCGGGCCGCACTCGCGGTTTGCCTTGCGCCTGGCCGATGCCATCGCCCGCGCCGAAGATGCGCGCGTCACCGCTTTGCACATCGTTCCGCCGGAGGTGGGCAGCGACGAACTGGAAAACGAAATGATCGTGCTGCAGCAGATTGTGGACGAGGAGCTGGGCGCGATTCCCCGGCACATCAAAACCCGGCTGCGCACCGCCGCCACCCTGCCGGCAGGCCTGCTGGACGAGATTGGCACGCGCAGTTACGATCTGGTCGTGATGGGCGCTTCGGAGGAGTGGATGCTCAACACGCGCCTGTTTGGCGCTGTGGATGATTGGATCGCCGACCGCGTGCCCTGTTCGCTGCTTCTGGTGCGCAGTCACGAAGCGCCCGCGCTGGCCTGGCTGCGCCGTCAGGTGAAGCGGATGGAGAAGCAAACTTCCCCCGATTGTTGATCCGCTCCCCCGCCCGGCGATATAATAGAATTCCATTCTGCCTGCAGGAGACAACCCATGGTCAAGAAGCTCATCCTGGTTGCCGGCAACATCGGCTCTGGTAAAACCTCCCTCACCGAACGCATCGGAGAACGCCTGAACTGGCGCACCGCGTATGAATCCGTGGCGGACAATCCCTATCTGCCCGATTTTTACGCCAACATGCGCGCCTGGTCCTTTCATCTGCAGGTTTATTTTCTCGGTCACCGCGCCGAGCAGCACCTGGAAATGGCCAACGATCCGCGCTCGGCCATCATCGACCGCAGTATTTACGAGGATGCCTTTATTTTCGCCCGCGCGCTGCACCAGATGGGCAACATCAACGAGCGCGATTATCAGACCTACCGCCAGTTATTTAACCTGGTGGTCAAGCGCCTGCCCGCGCCCGACCTGCTGATTTACCTGAAAGCGCCGGTCGACGTGCTGGTCGATCGCATTCGTCAGCGCGGGCGCGAGATCGAATCGAGCATCGACGTGGACTATTTGAAATTGCTCGACACGTTTTACACCGATTGGATGGCGCACTTTGAATTATGCCCGGTTCTCACCATTCATTCCGACAATCTCGACTTCGTCCATCAGCCGCACCATCTCGATGTCGTCATCCGGCGCATTCAGGAGCGGCTGTCGGGTAAAGAGGAAATCTCGTTCGACTGAACCGTATCGCGTGTCATTCCTGCGGCGCGGATTCTGCAACCTGTGGCGCGGCCCTGCGTATATGGATATAGAGTTGCATAACAGGAGCATTGCGTGACCGACCCCGAATTGGAATGGCTGCAACAAGCCAGAAAGGGTAATGACGAAGCCTTCGCCTGCCTGGTAGAGAAATACCAGACGCCGGTGTATAACTTGTGTTACCGCATGCTGGGGGGCGCGCAAGAGGCCGAGGATGCCGCGCAAGAGGCATTCTGGCGGGCCTACCAGAATCTTCACCGTTACGATCCCAACCGATCTTTCATCACCTGGCTGCTCTCCATCGCGGCGCATCACTGCATTGATACCCAGCGCCGCCGACGTTTGCCCACACTCGATATCGATTTGCTGCCGGAGCAGGATGTGCCCGATGGCGCGCCCAATCCGCAGCATGTGATCGAAGAAAACCAGGAAAAAGAGCAGATTCAAGCGCTGCTGTCCACGCTCAACGAACAGGACCGCGCCGCCTTGATCTTGCGCTATTGGTATGATTTTTCGGAGGAAGAAATCGCAGCATCGCTCTCTCTTACCGTCAGCGCGGTGAAAAGCCGCCTGTTTCGCGCCCGCAAGACCATGGCGCAGCGCTGGAGTGACGCCCAGCGGCAGAACGCTCTGCATCCATTGGAGGTCGCATGAAGCACGAGCCGTTTGAAAATTGGATCTTTGAGGAAAGCCGGCTGCCTGCCGACCAGCAAAAACAGCTCAAGGCCCACACCGAAGATTGCGCCCACTGCCGGCAGTTGGACGACGCCTGGCAATCCGTTCAGCGCGAAATTCGCAATGCCCCGGCTGCAGCGCCCCGCCCTGGGTTTGGCGCTCGCTGGCAGGCCAGTCTGGCGCAGCGCCGCGAACTGGAACACCGCCGTCAAGCTCGCCGCTGGATCATCTCCCTCTCGGCGTTGGGCTTTTTGGTGTTCACCGCCCTGATCGTCGTGTTCCTCACCACCAATTCGCCCTCCCGCCTGGTGCTCACATTGGCCCAGTCCATCTTCACCCTGGCGTCCGGCGCGGATCGTGTTATCCAGGTGCTGACGCTCTGGCTGGGGTCCATCAGCGCCATCGAACCCGCCGCGCTCACGCTGATCGGCCTGGGTTGGGCCGGGTTCATCGCCGTGACCTTCCTGCTGTTTACCGGTCGGCGGCTCTACGTTCGTAAGGTGGAAAAATGAAACGATTATCCGGTGTTCTCCTGCTCATCCTGACGTTGGCCATGCTCCTGGTGGCCGGTTCCAGCCATGTGCTGGCGCAAACCCCCACCCCGCCGACCGGCACCAACGGCGATCAGTTCGTCATGGGCGGCGACTACCGCCTGCGCTCGGGCCAAACGCTCAGCGGCAACCTGTACATCGTCGGCGGCTCGTCCTATCTTGAGGGAGGCTCCGTTGTGCAGGGCGACGTCTTCATGCTGGGCGGCTCGGCTTCCGTCGGCGGCGAGGTCGGCGGTGACATCAGCATCCTGGGCGGCTCCATTTCACTGCAAGCCACCGCCCTGGTCAAAGGCGACATCAACACCGTTGGCGGCAGCCTGAGCGAAGACCCCGGCTCGCAGGTGCTGGGCAGCCGCAATTCGGAAATTCCCGGCAACTTCCATCTGGATGTGCCGCGCGCGGTGGAAAACCTGCCGCGGGTGAGCACCACCAGCAACCCGGCTTCACAGGCGCTGTGGGCGCTGCTGCAATCGCTGATGGTGGGTGTGCTGGCGGCGGTCGTGCTGATGGCGCTGCCCAAACCCACCACCCGTGTGATGCATGCCGCCAGCGCGCAACCGGCCATGTCCGGCCTGGCGGGCGTGCTCACGCTGATCGCCTTCCCGTTCGCCATCGCCTTGCTGGTCATCACCATGGCCACCATCATCCTCATCCCCTTCAGCCTGGTGGCCATCCTGTTGGTCAGCTTTGGGCTTGTGGCCGCCTGCGTCTTCGGCTACGTGGCCTTCGGTTACTTCCTGGGGCAGCGCTTTGCCCAACAGATCGGGCAAGATTGGGCCGCCCCGGTGCAGGCCGGCGTCGGCGCCATGGGTGTGACTTTCATGCTGCGCCTGATCGGTCTGGTGCCGGGCATTGGCGGTTGCATCGACGGCGCTCTGTCGGCGGTCATCGGCCTGATCGGCCTGGGCGCGGTGGTGCTGTCGTTCTTTGGCACGCGCGATTACCCCACGCCCGTCCCACCACCCGTGACCAGCCCCCTGCCCTCACCCATTGAACCTATCCCGCCCGCCGGGGGGGATATCTCGTAAGGAGTCTGAAATGAAGCGATTTACCTGGCTTGTCATCTTTGTCTTCCTGCTGGCCGCGTTGGCCTGCAATGTCAACGTCAACGTGCCCACGCCTCAAACGGGCGAGACGCAAACCCTCACCGTGGATGAAGCGACCCCTTCCGGCAGTGACCCGGCCTTTGTGACCATCGAAATGGGCGCAGGCGAGCTCAATATCCAGCCCGGCGCAAAGGGCTTGGTGTCGGGCACCGTCCAGTACAACGTGAAAGACTGGAAACCGTCCATCACTCGAACCGGCAGCGATCTGCGCATCTCCCAGGGCAACACCGGCACCGTCTCGCTGCCCGGCATCGACATCGAAAACAACTGGGATCTGAAACTCGGCTCGTCGCCCATGCGCCTGCTGATCAAAGCCGGCGCGTACAAAGGCACGCTCAACCTGGGCGGCCTGGCCCTGACCGAACTGGAAGTGAACGACGGTGCCAGTGAAGCCAAACTGACCTTCGATGCACCCAACCCGCAGCCCATGGACCGCCTGACCTACAAGACCGGCGCTTCCAAAGTGGAAATGACCGGTCTGGCCAATGCCAACTTCACCGAGCTGAACTTCAACGGCGGCGCCGGAACCTTCACCCTTGATTTTGGCGGGCAAATGCAGCGCGATGGGTTGGTGAAAATCACGGCCGGGGTCAGCGAGGTCAAGCTCATCATTCCTGACGGCGTGAATGCCGAAGTGAAGGTCACCGGTGGTGTCAACAACATCAACACGCAGGGCACCTGGACGGTGACGGATAACGTCTACACCAGCGGCGGCAGCGGCCCCCGGCTGACCATCGAAGTGGAAATGGCGGTGGGCTCGCTCAAGCTGATGCACCAGCCCTGAAATCCACAAACGGGCACATAAATCAAAGCTCCCGCGATATTTTGCGGGAGCTTTATTTTGACCAAACAAGGAAAAAACTAGGCTTTTCGCCCGCGCACGTCGATCAGAGGGGTCAAAATCGCCGCTACAACGGGCAGAGCCGCGCTCAAATAGAAAACCGGCACAAATCCCCACCGGTCAGCCACAAGGCCGGTCAGAAAGCCCCCCAGCGCCCCGCTGGAAAAGATGAAGCCCAACACCAGCCCGGAGGCCAACGCGCCGTTGCCGGGAGCCAGTTGCTGACCCAGCGAAACCAGCACCGAATAGGC
>DAOUGY010000231.1:0-4452 GCA_034428975.1 Anaerolineaceae bacterium
GGTTCGCGGCATGGCCGAAGTCACTCCGGCGCATGTCCTGTTCTACGGCCTCGATCCCCGCGCCGATCTGTGGGCGGATCAGGTGGTCGGGCTGGGATTGAGCGGCATCCGCTTTGACCTGCACTACCGCAATGAAACGCTCTCGCTGCGCGTTCCGCTGATCGGACAACATTCGGTACACACCGCGCTGCGCGCAGCGGCAGTCGGTTTGTCCTGCGGCCTGACGTGGAAAGAGATCGTCAACGGCCTGCAGAAAGGCCACACTCAATTGCGCCTGGTGGCCGTACACACCGCCAGCGGCGCGCTCATTCTGGACGACACCTACAACGCCTCGCCGGAATCGACCCTGGCGGCGCTCAACCTGCTGGCCGAATTGGACGGCCGCAAGGTGGCGGTCCTCGGCGACATGCTCGAACTGGGGCAATACGAAAAAAGTGGACACGAAATGGTCGGCATGCGCGCCGCTCAGGTGGCCGCGCGTCTGATCGCCGTGGGCCCGCGCGCCAAGATGATCGCCGCCGCCGCCCGCGAAGCCGGTATGCCCGCCTCAGCCATCACCTGGGTCGAAACCACCGATGAAGCCGCCACCCTGCTGCTTGGAAAGCTTCGCAAAGGCGACGTCGCGCTGATCAAAGGATCGCACGGCTTGCGCATGGACCGGATCGTGTCCGCACTGGAGGCACACTCATGAACGAGACTTCTCTGGCGCTGACCCTCTCCGGTTTGAGCTTCATGCTGGCCGTCATTTGGGGCGGTCCGCTGCTGCGCGTGCTGCGCTACTTCAAGATCGGCAAGCAGATTCGCGTGGAAGGGCCGGAAAGCCACATCACCAAAATGGGCACCCCCACCATGGGCGGCGTGATGATTGTCGTCCCGGTGGTCATGCTCACCGTGCTGCTCAACGCCGCGTCGCTGTTTGGCGTCACCGTGTTGGGGCGCTCGGTCATGCTGCCGCTGTTGGTGATGGTCTCTTACGGCGTTGTCGGCGCGATTGACGATTGGGAAGGCATTCGCGGCAAGCGCCGCAGCCTGGGCATGCGCGCCCGCACTAAATTCATCATCACCCTGCTGCTGGCCATCGGCGCGGCATTTGTCCTGCGCTACGTGCTGAATGCGCCGCAGCTCTACTGGCCCGGCTACGATGCCCCCCTTGATCTGGGCTACTGGTATATCCCCATTGCCGCATTCATCATCGTGGGCGGCGCCAACGCCGTCAACCTCACCGACGGGCTGGATGGCCTGGCGGGACTGATCTGCGCCACGGCGTTCGCCACCTACGGCGGTATCGCCCTGCTGCAAGGGCAGCCCTTTGTCGGGCGCTTCTGCTTCACCATCGTCGGAGCGCTGTTCGGCTTCCTCTGGTTCAACGTGCATCCCGCCCAATTGTTCATGGGCGATACCGGCTCGTTGGCGCTGGGCGCCACGCTGGGCGTTGTTTCATTGATGACCGGTCAGTGGCTGCTGATGCCCATCATCGCCATCATCCCGGTCAGCGAAGCCATGAGCGATATTCTGCAGGTCGGCTATTTCAAACTCACCAAGGGCAAGCGCCTGTTCAAGATGGCACCCTTGCACCATCACTTTGAGCTGCTGGGTTGGAGCGAAACCCAGGTTGTCCAGCGCTTCTGGCTGGTCAGCCTGCTGTTTGCCATGTTTGGGGTTGCGTTGGCGGTGGCATAACATGATGACAAACTGGATGGACAAAAACGTGCTCATTTTAGGAGCCGCCCGTCAGGGGCTGGCTCTGGCACGTTTTTTGTGCGCACAGGGCGCCACCATCACCCTCAACGATCAGCGCCCGGCCGATCAGCTCCAGGCGGCCCAAGCCCTGCTGGCCGGTTTGCCAGTACGCTGGGTGCTGGGCGAGCATCCCCTCGCCCTGCTGGACGACACCGACCTGCTGGCGGTCTCCGGCGGCGTGCCGCTGACCCTGCCGCTGGTCGTCGAAGCCATTCGCCGCGGCGTGCCCGTCACCAACGATTCGCAGATCTTCATGGAAGCCGTGCCCTGCCCGGTGGTGGCCATCACCGGTTCGGCCGGAAAAACCACCACCACCACGCTGCTGGGCCGCATGGCGCAGGCCGGCGTGACCGCCCCGCGCAAGGTGTGGGTGGGCGGCAATATCGGTCTGCCGCTGGTGGAATATCTGGCCGAAATGAAGCACGACGACCTGGTCATTTTGGAGCTGTCCAGTTTCCAGTTGGAGCTGATGACCCGCTCACCGCAGGTCGCCGCCGTGCTCAACATCACCCCCAACCACCTCGACCGTCACGGCACGCTGGAGGCGTACACCACCGCCAAGGCGCGCATTCTGGATTTCCAATCCATCCAGGATATTGCCGTGCTCAACCGCGAGGACCCCGGTTCGTGGGAACTGCGCAGCCGCACTCCCGGCCGTGTGATCAGCTTTGGGTTCGAGCGCCCTGCACCCGGCGAGGACGGCGCATTTGAAGAGGACGGCTGGCTTTGCTTCATGGAAAACGGCGAGGTCACGCGCTGGCTGCCGGTCAAGGAGATCGAACTGCGCGGGCGGCACAATGTGCTCAACGTGTTGGCGGCCTGCGCCATCGCCCACGCCGCCGGCCTGCCCGCCGAAGCCATGCGCGCCGGTGTGCGCGGCTTCACCGGTGTGGCGCACCGGCTGGATTACATCCGCACCTGGCACGGAGCGCGCTGGTACAACGATTCCATCGCCACCGCGCCGGAGCGCACCAGCGCCGCCGTCCATGCCTTCAGTGAGCCGCTGGTGCTGCTGCTGGGCGGACGCGACAAAAAGCTGCCCTGGGATGACCTGACCGCATTGATCCGTCGGCGCGTGGATCATGTGGTCGTTTTCGGCGAAGCCGCCGGCATTATCTTGCAGTCGCTGGGTGAAACCCGGCCTGACCGGCGCCCTTACACCATCACGCGCTGCGGCGGGCTGTACGATGCCGTTCAGGCAGCCGCCGGGCTGGTGGAAGACGGCGATGTGGTGCTCCTCTCACCGGGCTGCACCAGTTTCGACGAATTTCATGACTTTGAAGAACGCGGAGAGCGCTTTAAACAATGGGTGAATCAACTGGCATGACCCCCAAATCGCCCGCCGGCGGCACGCGCAAACAACTGCGCCGCCTGCGTCTCGGCATCGACATCCCCTTTGTCGCCGCCGTTCTGGCATTGTTGGGCATTGGCCTGGTGATGGTCTACTCGGCCAGCATGGAATACGCCATCCGCGTGGGCACCACCGCCGAATCCATTCTGGCCCGCCAGGCCGTCATCGCCCTGGCCGGCTGCGTCGCCGCCGCCGTGATCAGCCTGATCGATTATCACAAATACCGCGGCCTGGTAGTCTGGGGCATGCTCATCCTGCTGGTCATGCTACTGGCGGTGCTGCTGGTGGTGGAAGAATCCCGCCTGGGCGCCAAGCGCGGTCTCTTCGGCGGCTCGGTGCAGCCTTCGGAACTGGCCAAGTTGGGCATCGTGGTGTACCTCGCCTTCTGGTTATATTCCAAGCGCGACCAGTTCCAGCATTTTGCGCTGGGTCTCCTGCCGATGATGGTGATTATGGGCATCACCGCCGGTTTGATCCTGATGCAGCCCGACATCAGCGCCGCGATGACCGTCATCGCCCTGGGCGGCCTGCTCTTCTTCATCGCCGGTGGTGACTGGCGACAGATTTTGCTGGTCATGGCCGCCGCCATTGTCATCGCCCTGCTCATCCTGACGATTTCCGACCGCGCCCAGGTGCGTGTGAATGATTACATTGCCGGTCTGACGGATCCGTCGCTCGCTTCGCCGCATCTGAAATGGTCCATGCAGGCCATCATCAACGGCGGGCTGTTTGGCGTCGGCATCGGCAAGTCCACCGTCAAATTCTCCGGCTTGCCGGTGGCCGCCACCGACAGCATTTATGCCGTCCTCGTCGAAGAAACCGGCCTGGTGGGCGGCGCGGTGGTGATCGCGCTCTATCTTGTCATTCTGTGGCGCGGCTTGGCCATCGCCCGCAAAGCCCCCGATCTACTCGGCCGGCTTTTGGCCACCGGTATCACTCTGTGGATTCTGGCGGAAGCCATGATCAACATGGGCGTGATGGTCAACCTGATCCCCTTTGCGGGCAACGCGCTGCCGCTGATCAGCGCAGGCGGTTCCAGCCTGTTTGTGACGTTGGTGGGCATTGGTATTGTGCTTAACGTGGGCCGTTTGAGCCAGCAGGCTCAACCCGCGCTGGATGGGAGGAACTTTGGTACGGTTGTTGATCTGCGCCGGCGGGACCGGCGGGGGGGTGTATCCCGCCCTGTCCGTCCTGCAGGCCCTCAGGAATGAGGCCGAGGTACTCTGGGTAGGCGGCGAAGGCGGCATGGAAGCTGACCTGGTTGCCCGCCAGAATGTGCCTTTTAAAGCCATCCCCGCTGCCGGATTGCACGGCGTGGGGCTGGCGGCGCTGCCCCGCAACCTGCTGCAAATGGCTCGCGG
>DAOUGY010000232.1:0-3132 GCA_034428975.1 Anaerolineaceae bacterium
TTCCAGGCTTTGCAGCCCCAGCAAGCGCGCCACCCAGCGCGCCGTCAGGCCCTCGATCGTGACCGTCAGGATGATCGTCATAAAGGTCAGCGCCAGCAAGCGCTCTCCGCCGGGAATGCCCGATTCCTGTAATGTGACGGCAAAAATGGACGCCACCGATGCGGCTATGATCCCGCGCGGTCCCACCCAGGCAATAAACGCTTTCTTGCGCCAATCCAGGCTGGTGCCCAGGGTGGAAATAAACACCGCCAGCGGGCGAGCCACGAACATAATCATCAACACCGCCAGCAAACCCGTCAGCCCTTCCGCCCAAAGCGTCGCCAGGTCCAATTGAGCAGCCAGCAAAATAAACAGGATGCTGATCCCCAGCGTGGTCAGCGTTTCCTTGAAATGCCGCAACTGGCGCTCGCCCGGCATGGCTTCGCGCTGCACCACCAGGCCCATCACCACCGCCGCCATGATGCCCGCTTCGCTCTGCATCCACTCGGCAATGCCAAAGGTCACCCACACACAGGCCAGCGCCACCAGATTGCTCAGTTCGGCAGGGATCAGCCGCCGGGTTTTCATCAGGCGCGAAAGCGCCAGCGCGCCCAGCACACCAACCCCACCGCCGATCAACAGGCGTCCAAAGTAGGCCCACAGCATTTCGCCGGCGTTGGCCGCCCCGTGCGCCGCCGCCAGCAGCACATCCAGCACGGCAATGGCCAGAATGGCGCCGATCGGGTCGATCAGAATCGCTTCGCCGGAAAGGATCACTTTGACCGCGCGCGGCACAGCGATGCGCCGCAGCAAGGGCTGCACCACGGTCGGCCCGGTCACGGTCATCAACGCGCCGAACAGAACCGCAATTGACCAGTCGAATCCGGCCACAAAACGCGCAATCAGGGTGGTGGTTCCCCACGAAACCAACACACCGATGGTCACCAGGTTGCGCACTTCCTGTGCGCTCTGGCGCAGCGCTTTTAAATTCAGGTTTAGCGCGCCCTCAAACAGGATAATGGCCACCGCCAGCTTGACCAGAATGCCCAACCCGCCGCCCATCTCGTCTGGATGCACCAGTCCCAGGCCGTTTTGGCCCAGTGCAATGCCCAACCCCAACAACAGAACAATGGCCGGAATATGCCAACGGTGCGCCAGAATCTGCGCCAGCAGGCCAAACCCCACAGCGGCCACCACCGTGATCAACAAAGATGTGCCATGTTCCATTGCTCTCCTTTCGGCTAATTGCCCGGGGTGGCTGTCACCCATTGAAGATAAAGTTCAGGCACCCACCCGATGCGCCCCTCGCTATCCATCACTTCCACCCACAGCAACCCACCAAATTCAGCGCGGCCATACAGCACCGTCAGGCTTTGGGCAGAACGCAGCGCGGCAATGACCGGGCCGCCCGGGCTTTGGTACAGTTGCAAGCGCGGCAGCAACGTTTGAATGACACGCGCCTGGGCTGGTGTGGGCGTTTGCGTGGGCGTGGGGCTGGCCGTGGGCGTTTGCGTCGGCGTGGCGGTTCCGGTGGGGGTGAAGGTGGGACTGGGCGTGATCGTCGGGCTGGGGCCGGGGGTGGCCGTGCGCGTGGGCGTCGGCGGGATGAGCGGATCCAGCCGTTCGGCAAAAATTTGATTCACCTTGAGCGAAATAGGCTGATTCAACCCGGCGACGATGCCCTGCTGCAGGGCGATCACCTGATCATACTTCAGCGGAGATGTTGTTCGCACAGTGATCACCATGTCCCATCCGGCGTCCAACCGTCGTGATTGGATTTCCACCAGTTCCGCTCCGATGCCTTCAACTTCGGTCGTGACCACCTCGTTGATCATGCGGTTTTCACTGGCCTGCTGAAAGAATTGCAGGCTGTAGTAGGTGAGCGGCGCCAGCAACGCAACAGTGATCAACCCGGAGACCAGCAGTGTACGGTGCGTCTGATGATTTTCCAATTCGCGCGGTGGGGCAAATCCGCGCAGAAAAAAGATCAGCGCCGCGGCAAACGCAATCGTCACGGCATTGGTGAGGAAGAGCAGCCCTGCGCCGCCCGCAACGTCCCAGCGCCCCAATGCCAGGCCGATCCCCACCGTACACAAAGGTGGCATCAGCGCCGTGGCAATGGCGACTCCCGGCAGCGCCGCGGAGATGTTGGCCCGTGTTAACGCGTAGGCCGCCGCCAGGCCACCCGCCAGTGCAATACCCAGATCAATCGGTGAGGGGTGCGTGCGCGCCAGCACTTCAGCCGGCAGTTCCTGCAGCGAAACAAACGGGAGTCGCGCGTTCATCCAGGTCATCAACGCCGAGAGCAGCACCGCAAGCAACGCGCCGCGCAGCAAGGCTTCCGCGGCATTGCGCGCCAGACGTGCATTGCCCAGGATGGATGCCAGCCCAATGCCAATGATGGGCGACATCAGCGGCGCAACCAGCATGGCGCCGATGATCACCGCCGGCGAATTGGTCAGCAGCCCGAGCGTGGCGATGCTGCACGAAAGCACCACCAGCAGGAAGAAATCAAAGTTCGGGGCAGCCGATTGGGAGATATCCGCCACCATCTGCCGTTTCTCTTCGTCGTAAATGGGCACAACCAGGCGCTTAAGAAACGAAAAGATTGACATAGCCCCTTTCAAACCTCGCGATTGGTCTCCCCATGAGAAGTGGCTTCCACCACGTACTTCCACCGCGCGTTCGGCTTATTATAGAATCAAAGGATGGGTGGCGTCAATTTTCGCCGCACTCCCGTCCAGCCGCGCCACTGCCCTGGCTCTCTTGCTCATGCGCGTCGCGCGGCAATTCCCGGATGCGGCGAATGTACGCGCTGACATGCGCATCCTCATATTCGGGATAGGCAAACCCGAACGTGCCCGCCAGCTCACGCCCCGTGCGGCGAAACAGCTCACCCAAATCAAACAAGGCCTGCCAGGTGTGCTGCGGGTCGGCATCGCAATAGGTGCGCTCCAGTAAATCCCACAACTCCGGCTCCAGCAGGGTTTTCAAAAATTTTCCGGCTTTACCCGATGAGCGCGTAAATCCGCTGCGCATCCCCACATACCAGGTCAGCATTTTCATTAATTGCGCGCGAACGACCTCGTCGAGCATAAAATGGGCATAGGTCAATTCGCCGCGCCACAACCCCTTGGCCACATACGGGGTCAC
>DAOUGY010000233.1:0-6582 GCA_034428975.1 Anaerolineaceae bacterium
CAGAGTTGGGTTCGATCAGGAGCTGGGTTTCTGCGATTAACCAGGGCAACCATGCGCCCGTCCAGATCATGCTGAAAAACCCCTGGCGGGCGATGAAAAAGCCACACATCGCAAAAGCCAGGCCGGCCACAGTTTGAGCCAGTGTGTCGTATCCCAGCTTTTGCATCAAGCGCGCCATGCCGGCGCCTGCCCAGATCATGTGTAGTAGATTTAGGAACGTCAATCCCCACGCCACGCCGGCCGCGCCCCAACCGGCGGTGATCGGGAACAAGATCCAGCTTGGTGGATAAAATAACGCCGACTGATAATTAGCCGCCAGAGGGGCGCCCATACCGTTCATGGGGTTCCACCACGGCATTTGCCCCTGTTTCAGGTATTCCCAGGCTTGCAGACGCCAACCGACAAATTGCAGAGCAGGTGTTCCCCAGAAGAGGGCCTGATTCTGCAGCAGCGGTAGCCCCAGCACGATAAATACCGCCACGAAAACCACTCCAACAGGCAAGAACCGTTTCACAGTTGGTGTCATGCTCCCCTGCTTCGCGGTCTACGCGATTTTTTCACCCGGCTGATCCACCATCCCAGACACGTGGTCAGGCTTACAGCCAATCCAGCAAAGAGGGCTGGCATCGAGAATTGAAACACAACCGTATGGGCACCAGACCCTATCCTCACGCTGCGCAGCAATCCATAAGTCGTGACCATCTCCTGCTTCTGCCCATCGACCGTGACCGACCATCCCGGGAAATTCACATCGGCAAGAACCAACCATCCCGGTCCTTCAGCCTGCACAGTAACCCTATTTGCAGTCTGCATCGCCACCGTGGCCGGCCGCATGCCGCCATCCTGAATCTCTGAGGTATCCTGCACCCACACTCGCGGCCGCTCTGCCAGGTTGTGATAGGTCCACAACGCCCCATCCGAGGTTATCAACCTCAAACCGGTGGCGTCGATCGGAAAAGCGGAGACCACATAGCGCACGTTCATCCAGCCCAATTTTTGCGCATCCGGTACATACGTCTGATTATCCACCGCCGGGTTTCCACTGGAAAAAGGCGGCAGGGTAACCGAATAACCGCGCTGCGGGACACCGCTCGCCTCAGTCATCCAGGCAATCGTCTCACGAAGCTGCAGCGGATCCACCCCATCGGCAAGCTCAAGGTTATGCCAGGCCGCCACTTGTTGCGGCACACTGTAGGATGGCGAATACACGCGAAATGGGCGGTTATCATCCTGGACAATTCCATCCAACGTAGGAGAGGCAGCCAATGCAACCTCTTTGGTCACAGGGCGTTTCGAGTTCCAATTGATCCACCCAAGATCCGCCACCACAAGCAAAATGACAACGGGAACAAGCCACACACGGCGCAAGCGACGCCAACTGAAGAGAATGATCAGGCCAAATCCCAACGCCCAAATCACCGCGCCGTGCACCACTTCTGGGTGGAAACCACCGACCACTCCAACCACCCCATTGAACATCCACCCCGTCAGAGAGACAGCGGCTACAGCCATTCGCGCGCTCCTCGGCATGCCGAATTCCAGGATGGCTTGAAGGGCAAATGAAGCAGCAACAGCAATCGCAAACCCGCCGGCCAACAGAAAACGTCCGGGCACGCGTAATAAATCCAGCCCGGGCAGTGACATTACCAAACCCAGACCGGGAATGGCATCTCCCATACTTAGCAGGCCGCACAGGACAGCGATGCCAAGCCAAAAGAGCGTGTTCCGCCGAACCGATGGAAGAAATCCGGCCGCAGCCACCAATATCAAGGCCAGCGCACCTCCAT
Organism: Anaerolineaceae bacterium; assembly: GCA_034428975.1. Classification (GTDB taxonomy): domain Bacteria; phylum Chloroflexota; class Anaerolineae; order Anaerolineales; family Anaerolineaceae; genus DAOUGY01. Next base: position 1,788 of record DAOUGY010000233.1, read on the forward strand.
ACACCACGTGTTCGACATTTTTTCCATAGAACGGAATAAACACGCCCAGCCAATCCATGGGTTGCACAGCCAGCGCCAGGCGGTCCGCCGCCGTCATACCGGCGCGTGCCGTTTGCGTGACATACTGCATCATTGGCAGCAGCAGAGGCGCGGCGATCAGAACGCCCAGCCCGGTTTGAATCGCAAACGTCAGTGCCCAGCGTCCGATGGCTCGGATGGCGCTATTTCCCGCTTTACAGTGCCCCCATGGACAGAAGGCGCTGTAGGCCAGCCATATCAGCCCCGCATAAGCGGCTACACGAATATCGGCTAGCGCAATCACCCCCCACACTCCACCAGGCGGCAAGCAATTTGAACTCTGCCCCTCCAGGCGACGCTTTTCCAGCAGCAGCAACCAAGGCAACCAGCTCATGGCATACAATAGGCTAATGTGTCCAGAAAAATAATGAGCCTGAAACTTGGGGAGACTTTCCAGCAGCACGGCACCTAATATGGCCGGCCCGAAGGATATTCCGCTGGCACGTAGGAAAGCGACCATCCCCAAACCCATCCAAACCAGGTGCAAACACGCCAGAAGGTTAAATGTCACTGGTTCAGGCCAGAGAATGGCCGCCCAGCCCGGTGGATAATGCAATCCCGATAATGGGTTGGCTGCCAGCGGATATCCACCCAGAATAGAATTGGACCATATCGGTATTTGGCCATTTTCAAGTAGACTGCGATGGATGAAAATTGCATTCGGCCAGTGCGAAATGGTCAAATCGGAGTATTCGTACCGGGCCGGGTAGATGAATTGGTTGCCGGACAGAAGAATTCCCAGTACCGGCAAGGTCAGCACCGCCAACAACAGAGTACGCCGTTTCACGGGACCCGCCTCGTCGAATAGATGATGACAGTCTCGTTGGAGTAGGCTACTTCGAATGTCGCCAAAATGGCCGGATTGCCCAAGGCGCGTTCTTCAGGGCCATAGAGAATGAAATTCACGTCGTTCCGAACCAAATACTCACGTTGCTGGTCGACTGTCATAACACCGCGGTAAAATTGGTTCACCTCCAGGCGATTCACCTCGGCATCCACCGTTTCAAAGGGGTGTCCGTACAACACACGTTGTCCGCTATAGGCCGGGATCCGCAGCCCGTCCCATTCTGCCGCAAGCACCCGAATCGCGGTTGGCGGTTGCTCTGCCAGCCACTGATACGCTGCCATTTCATCGCGACGAATGACGATTGGTGGGGCTTTACCGATTGCGCCAAACATTCCACTGGCCAATACAATGAAGTTGGTGATTAAGCTGGCTGCAATCACAAAAACAGGCCACACTTTTTTATGCTTTTGCGAGCGGTAAAACCCGGTAATCGCCCAGCCTGCCAACACGGCGGCAGGGATAAAATAGCCGGTTATAAACCGGCGCTGTAAATTAAACGGCAGGTAGATCAAAATCCAGCCCACGACAAGCCAAACCATCATTTGGCGTCGAGCTTCATTCACCTCGCTGCGCCGGAAGTGGAAAATGGTCACAATAGCCAAAATCAGCGCCGGACTCATGGATAGGAGCATATCCAATAGGTTCGGAGCAGGTGTCAGATTTTGCGCATCCCACGCCGCCAGCACCGGGTCACCGCGTATGGCCAAAAATTGAGCCAGCACAATGACTGCCGCCCCGATAAGCGCAGTCAGCGGCCAAATCACCAGCCCCCGCCTGTTCGCCCACCGCCAACCTGCCGCCCCCACCATCACCACTCCGGCCACAACCGGGCTGAACGGCATCGCCACGGCAGCCAGGCAGCCCACCACAAATATCCCCTCCCACCGGCGAAGGCTGTATTCCTCCCGGGCTTGCTCCAATATCCACAAAATCGCAGCCTGCCCCAGTGGAAAGTGCGGATTGGCAAAACTTGCCAAAAAAGGATAGGCTTCCGCCACCCACATATCGGTCGTCAATTTTCCAAAAGGAATCGCCAGCCAACCGATTCCGGATCCCAGTAATGTCAATAGAAATGCCAACCGTTGCGCATCAGGGTGTTCCGGCCACACAGCACGAACCGTATGGTCCACAGCCAGCGCCAGAACGATCGCCGCGGCCACGCGAGCGACATGAAACACGATCCATGTGTCCACCTGCAATAAATTGGACAGGTGCCCCAGCAGGATGTAAAACAAAAACAGGTAAGCGCCTTCACCGGGCTCGGCCGTGTACGGTAGGTGAAAACGCCATTCCCCAAGGGCGCCCTGCTTCATCTTGGCTAAATAGCTGTTGCCATCAATCGGATTCAATAAAAAACCGCCGAACACATCCGGTCGGCTGAACAAGGCCGCAAGCCCATAAGGCAATGTGATTAAGGCGATAAAAACCAGAATCACGATGAGTTTCGATCGTTTTGTCATGACGGCGAGATCTCTCAAACGAGTATAGTGGATTTTCGCCCCTCAGACAACACGCCGACGATGGCGGACTGTAAGTGTTTCTCGCTTGCGTTTCCAATCCGCAGACCCTATAATCCTTGATATGAGCCAGAGCTTCCACCTTTACCAACTTCAAAAAGTTGATTCCCAATACGACAAAATTCAGCGCCGATTGGAAGAAATCGACCGGGCGCTGCAAAACGACCCTGCGTTGATTGCCGCCGCGCAAAAGCTGCACGAGTGCTCGCTTGCCCAGCATAAAGCCGATCACACCGTTAAAGAAATCGAGGAAAACGTCCGCATGCGGCGAATCAAGATGCAACAAAGTGAAGCCAACCTCTACGGAGGTCGAATCACCATTCCAAAAGAACTCCAGGACCTGCAAAGCGAGATCGCCTCACTCAAACGACAAATTGCTGCGCTGGAAGACCAACAACTGGAAGCTATGTTTGTGTTGGAAAGCGCCCAGAAAGCTCTGGACACCGCGCAAAACGATCACAACCTGGCACACGCCCATACAATCCATCAAAATGCCGCGCTCATGGGAGAGCGCGACGATCTTCTCCGCACCCGCGAACGCCTGGACAAGGAACGCAGCGCAATGATTGCCCAGATCAACCCGCCCAATTTGGAGCTTTACCAATCGCTTCGTCGCCAGAAGCACGGCCTGGCCGTGGCCGGGGTGGATGCCAACGCCTGCGCCATCTGTGGGGGCTCGCTGACACCATCCGAATGGCAGGCGGCACGCTCGCCCAACGCCATTACGCGTTGCCCTACATGTGGGCGCATACTCTACGCAGGTTGACATGCCGAAACTATCCATCGATCTCTTGTCATTCGTCCTTGGCTTTCTGGCAGCCACCGCCTTTTGGTGGATCGGGTATCGCTTGTGGAAGCTCTTCCCTGCTTTGCTCGCGTTTATCAAACTTCAAAGAGAAGCCGCCCGCAAACGTCGCCAGGCCGGGATTCGCGCGGACTACCTGCAAGAAGTACTTGTCCAATGTCAAAAACAACACATTGCGGCGCGCTTGTTTTCTCTGGACGAAATCCGGATTGAACCGACCATTCTTCTTCCGGCTGCATACGCCGACTCAACCATCGAAAGCTCCAACTCCTCCTTAACCAGCCAACTTGTACCCGTCCTACCGGACTGGCCGGAGTTTTCTGCTGAATTCCCCTTGCCGCGCGCCCCGCTCACGGCTCTACTGGATGGCAAAGCCAATTATGTACTGACAGCCCGCCCAGGATCTGGAAAGACCACCGCCCTCGCCGACTTGGTATGTAAAATCATTCGGGGTGCCGGCCGAAGCCCCAATCACCTGGATCGCATTCCGATCTTCCTGCACTGCCGTGAATTGGATTTCGCTCAACTTCGAGTTCAACCTCCCTCTGAAGTGCTGCTCGCAGCACTAGAAAACCGGGGCGGAGTCTTTGCGAACAAAAAGGCCCAGACCTTCCTGACTCAATCGCTTTCCCGAAAGGAAGCCATTGTGATTCTGGATGGGCTGGACGAATTGCCAGATAATGGCCTGAAGCTAATGAGCGATTTTGTTGCCCGGTTTGTCCAAATTCACCCGGAAGTGCAGGTGATTGTGGCTGCAGACCCGGAGCATCTTTCGGGGTTACCACAAGCCGGTTTCTTCTCCGTGCCCTTGTCAGGCTGGAATCACACTCAGCGCGAGGAATTATCCAGACGCTGGCTGGAATTATGGAATCAACACATTGCCCCGGCCATTTCGGAAAAAACCGGCAGCAAGCCGCTTTCTCCTCAACTCATCCTCTCTTGGCTTTCATCCAGCGCTCCGGTCATCGTCACGCCGATTGAGCTGACTCTGCGCCTGTGGAGCGCCTGCGCAGGGGACCTGGCCGGTGAAAAATCCTACCACTCCCTGGAGGCCTATCTGGAGCGGCTGGCTGGCGCTAACCTGCCACGAGGGTCGCTCGCCCGCCTGGCTTCCGAAATGGTCAATGCTCCCGATGGGCAGATGGATGGATTGGCGGTCGAGAAAACCATATCCCATGCTCTGAAAAGTGAAAGTGGCGAACCCGTCGCTGCCCTTCCTGGCCTCGCCACTCCGCCCACCGGACGCAAGCGCATCCCTTCGCGCAGCCAACTCCTTTCTCGCCTGATTGACTCCGGGATTTTAGTTGAATACCGCCCCAATCGTTTTTCATTCAGCCATGCCTGGATCTCGGGCTATTTGATCAGTTTTTCCGAGGAATTGCCCGACCTGTCCCATCAGCATCTACCACTGGCCTATCCAAATATCCTTCAATTACGATATCTGGCCGCCCGAAATGTGAGCGAACCCTGGGTTACCTGGTTACAGGAACAATCCGATCCATTTTTACTGCGCCCAATTCAAATTCTGGCGCGCAGTCTGGCGGACGC
>DAOUGY010000234.1:0-2352 GCA_034428975.1 Anaerolineaceae bacterium
CCGCGGGACCCAACATCCGCCATCAGGACCCGGTTGTGGGCGTGCGCGCGGTGGACCTGGCGCCGACCCTGTCCTTCTTGATGCGCATTCCCGGGCCGATTAATGCCCGCGGCAGCATTCTCTATTCTCTGATCAAGAAACCCGGCCAGTACAAGGAAGCCACGATCCTGTCCCTGAGCGATTTCCACGGGCAGCTGACCCCGTTGGCGGAGGCCTCGGATACTCTGGGACCGACGTATTCGATCGGCGGCGCGGCGTACCTGAAGCCGTGGTTTGACCTCTATCGCGCCGAAGCACCGGGCGGATCGATCACGGTGACCGCCGGGGACGCGGTGGGCGCAACGCCGCCCATCTCCAACTTCTTCGGCGACGTGCCCACCATCCTGGCGCTGAACATGATGGGGGTTACGTACGACACGCTGGGCAATCACAACTTTGATCGGGGATCCGAATACCTGCGCAGCACATTGATCCCGATGGCGGAGTTCCGATATCTGGCGGCCAATGTGGTTTACCCGACCACGCTCAAGACGCCCTATGAGTGGAAACCCTCCGCCGTCTATGCTTTCGACGGATTTAAACTGGGCGTGATCGGCTACACTCTGGAAGAACTGCCCACGCTGATCTTCCCCGGATATCTTGATCCGTTTGTGGTGACCAACCCGGTTCTGGCGGTGAACCGTGAAGCGGCCAAACTGCGCTCGGTGAGCAAGGTGAATGCCGTGCTCGCGGTGGGCCACATCGGGGCGGATCCGACGTCCAGCACCATTACCAGCCCGGCCAACCCGTTGATGGCCTTCGCCAACAGCCTTGTTGGCGTGGATGCGGTGATCGGTGGCCACACGCACTATCAAACGATTGGCACTTCGGCGAGAGGTTCGATCGTTGCCGAGAATGTCAATGCCGGCACGCGATTCACCCGCATTCGCGTGGTTGTGGATACCAATACGAAGAAAGTAATCTACAAGACGGCAGATTTCCACAAACCCTGGAACATAGGTGTAATGCCTGATCCGAGCATTTCGGCGATGATTGATGAGCTGAATGTTGAGCTGGGGCCGATCCTGAGCACAGTGATTGGTAACGGCACCAAGGTGATCCCGCGCTCGGATGCCTGCGGTCAAAGCGCCGGACGCACGTGTGAATCGCTGATTGGTAATGTAACCGCCGACGCCATGCGCCTGACCTACAACACCGATTTCGCGCTGACCAATGCCGGTGGGCTGCGCGCCGGACTGACCTGCCCGACCACGGATTTGGCCGGCGATTACTGCCCGGCGTTTACACCACCGCCGTACCCGATCAGCCGCGGGCAAGTTCTGACGGTGCTGCCGTTTGGCAACGTGGTGGCGACCGTGACGATCAACGGCGCGGAACTGAAAGCATTTCTGGAAAACGGCATCTCCAAGATGCCGGCTGTGGATGGACGCTTCCCACAAATTTCCGGATTGTGCTTTACGTATGACATTACCGCGGCTCCGGGGAGCCGGGTGACCTCGGTGGTGCGCCAGGCGGTGGACGGCAGCTGCACGGGGAGCGCAGTCGATTTGACTGCGGCGGCCTCGTACAAGCTGGCGACCAACGACTTCGTGGCCTACGGCGGAGACGGGTATCCCAACGTGGCGTCACGCATGACCACACAGAATATCATGGACCAGGTGTTGGCCGATTACATCACCGCTAACTCGCCGATTTCACCGACCATTCAGGGGCGCATCCAGTGCACTGGCACCGGCTGCCCGGTTGTGCTGCCCTGACCCAAAGAGGAGGAATCGATAAACACCCTGAATAAACGAAATCGACAATAAAAATGAAGACGGGCGCTTCTCCACCGCGGGAAGCGCCCGTGCTATAATTCGGGCATCCGACCGCCCGGGAGAGAACCATGCCGTTTGACAACCTGCGCGATTTTTTGGCCTTGCTGGAAAAGCGCGGGCAGCTTGCCCGCGTGAGTGTGCCGGTATCGCCCGAGTTGGAGATCACCGAGATCACCGACCGGGTGAGTAAAGGTCCGGCTGAGAAAAACCGCGCGCTGCTGTTTGAGCGTGTGGTGGGCAGCGACCTGCCGGTGCTGATCAATGCCTTTGGGTCGGCACAACGCATGGCCTGGGCGCTGGGCGTCGACCGGTTGGACGAGTTAAATGAAAAATTGGGCCGCCTGATCGATCCGCGTTTGCCCAAAGGGGCGGCGCAGACCGTGGCGCGCGGCATGGAAATGCTGGGCGCGCTGCGCTCGGCCGGGTTGAAACCCAAACGCGTGCGCGGCGGACCGGTTCAGGAAGTGGTGGAGACGAAAGATCCCACGCTGGAGTTCTTGCCGGTGTTGAAGTGCTGGCCGAAGGACGGCGGGCG
>DAOUGY010000235.1:0-3357 GCA_034428975.1 Anaerolineaceae bacterium
CACCGCGCCTTTCTGCGCGGCGCGATGGAAGGCGGCACGTTGCTCTTCTCCGGCCCGCAGTCGCCGCGGGTGGGCGGTATGCTGGTCGCACGCGCCGAATCACGCGAGGAGATTGAGCAGTTGTTCGCCAGGGATCCGTACAACCTGGCCGGGTTGACCTCGTACCGCTTCGTCGAATTTGAACCGGTGCTCGCTCAGCCATTCATGGCCAATTGGATCGCCGGCAAATAACCAAAGGAGACCGTGAATGCAGCCCGGCACAAGCCCCAACCGCCAGCGCGCCGTGGAATACGCGCGCATGATGATCGAGAAGCAGCCGGTGTATATCGACACCGAAACGACCGGCCTGGACCGCAGCGACGAAATTGTTGAAATTTGCATCGTCGACCATGACGGGCAGGTCCTGCTGGAATCGCTCATCAAGCCCAGCCGCCCCATTCCGCCCGATTCGATTCGCGTGCACAATATTACGGACGAGATGGTGGCCGGGGCGCCCACCTGGCCGGCGCTCTGGCCAACGGTGCGCGCCAACCTGTTCAATCGCGTGGTGGCGGCCTATAATTCCGATTTCGACTTGCGCATGATGATGCAATCGCATGGGCGCTACCGCTTGCCCTGGCGGGAAAATTTCGCCATGCTCGACATCCTCAAGCTCTTTTCCGATTTCCGGGGCGAATGGGACCCCATGCGCCGGTCGATGCGCTATTTCCGGCTGCAGGATGCCGGCAGCTTTTTCAACATTGCCATTCCCAATGCGCACCGCGCCGCCGCCGATACTCTACTGGCGCGCGCCGTGCTGCACTGCATCGCCGGGCTGCCGTATTCCTAAACGCCCGTTTCAGTTCATTATCCGGCACGGGATAGACACTCCGCCGCCATTCAGGGGAACATCATGCCGTTTGAGGATTTCTCGCCAGCCCAGGTTCAGATCATCCATGCGCCGCTGAATTCGCGCCTCTTCGTCAGCGGCCCGGCCGGCTGCGGCAAAACCACCGCCGGTGTTGCTCGCATGTTGCATCTCATTCATCAAGGCGTCCCGGCATCGGAGATCCTCGTGCTGGTGCCGCAACGCACGCTGGCTGCACCCTATTATCAGGCCCTGGCTCAACCCGATCTGCCGCCCGGCGGAGCCGTCAGCATTCAAACCCTGGGGGGTCTGGCGCAACGCTCGGTCGACCTGTTCTGGTCGCTCATCGCCCGCCCCGCCGGTTTTGCCCACCCTGAAGACCCACCCACTTTCCTCACTCTCGAAACCGCCCAGTATTACATGGCGCGTGTGGTACGCCCCTTATTGGCGGAAAATTACTTTGAGTCGCTGGCCATTGACCGCCACCGTTTGTACAGCCAGATCCTGGACAACCTGAACAAGGCCGCTGCCATCGGGTTGGATGCATCCACCATCGCCGAACGGCTCAAAGCCGCCTGGATTGGGGAAGCCGGACAGCACAATATCTATGATCAGGCTCAGGAATGCGCCAATCGTTTTCGCCGCTTTTGCCTCGACAACAACCTGCTTGATTTTTCATTGCAACTGGAAACCTTCCAGCGCCATCTCTGGCCCTCCTTCCTGTGCCGCGCCATGCTCAAATCCTCATTCCACCACCTGATCTTTGAGAATGTGGAAGAGGATGTTCCCGTTGTCCACGACATCCTCCGCGAATGGTTGCCGGATTTTGAATCGGCGCTGTTGGTTTACGATGAAAACGGCGGTTACCGAACTTTCCTCGGCGCCGATCCGCTCATCGGCGGCGCGCTGGAAGACCTGTGTGACACACACATCGTGTTGGATGACTCCTTTGTCAGTCCGCCGCCGGTGGCGCATTTTGGCGCGGTGATCAGCGACAGCATCCACCGCCGCCTGCCCCTGCAGCCCGAACCGGATTGTGACGAAGCTTTCGAACTGACCGCCTACCCCTTTGCGCCGGAAATGGCCGACGGGGTGGCCGCGCGCATCACGCAGTGGGTCAACGAGCAGGGCATCGCCCCCGGTCAAATTGCCGTGCTGGCACCCTTCCTTTCTGACTCACTACGCTTTGCCCTGCTGCACCGTCTGGAAGCCGCAGGCATCCCCGCCCGCTCGCACCGCCCCTCGCGCAGCCTGCGCGAAGAACCCGCCACACGCTGCCTGCTCACCCTGGCGCGTCTGGCGCACCCGCAGTGGGGACTGCCGGTCAGCCGCTTTGATCTACGCTACGCCTTCATGCAGATTTTGGACGGCGCCGATTTGGTGCGCGCCGATCTGCTCGCGCAAATCCTCTTCCAGCCCGGCCGCCCCGAAGACGGCCTCGGCCAGTTTGACCGTCTGCAGCCCGCGGCTCAGGGACGCATCACCTACACCCTGGGCGAGCGCTACGAAATATTGCGAGCCTGGCTGGCCGCCTACCACGCCGGCGAACCGGCCGAATTGGACATCTTCTTCTCGCGCCTGTTCGGCGAAGTGCTGTCGCAGCCCGGTTTTCAGTTTCACACCCATTTTGATTCTGTGGCCGTGGTGGCGCGTTTGATCGAATCGGTGCAAAAATTCCGACGCGTGGTTGCCCCCACTCTCGACCTGCCGGTCGGACAGGAATACATTCGCATGGTGGACGAAGGCGTCATTGCCGCGCAATACCTGCAGCCCGCAGCAGCCAACGAAGAAGACGCCGTGCTCCTGGCCCCGGCCTACACCTTTCTGATGGACAACCGCCCGGCTGCGGTGCAATTCTGGCTGGATGTCGGCAGCCTGGGCTGGTGGGAGCGCCTCTACCAACCGCTCACTCACCCCTACGTACTCAGCCGCCAGTGGACCGGTGGGCGCGCCTGGAGCGACATCGACGAGGTGGCCGCCAACCAGCGCAGCCTCGACCGCCTGGTCACCGGTCTGGCGCGCCGCTGCAGCGGCAGGATCATTCTGTGTACGGCGGGCACCAACGAACGCGGCATGTCCGAACGCGGCATGCTGCTCACCGCCCTGCAAAGTGTGCTGCGTGGCATCAGCCTGGCGCGCGAGGAGGGCGGCGATGTCCTTTAAACCTCGTCCCGGCCAACGCGATGTGCTGCGCTTCCGCAGCGGACGCATGGGTGTTTCGGCTGTGCCCGGCAGCGGCAAGACCCAAACCCTCTCCGCCCTGGCCGCCGATCTGATTGCCCGCGGCGGCATGCAGGAAGATCAGGAAGTACTGATCGTCACCCTGGTCAACTCCGCGGTGAACAACTTCAGCCGGCGCATTGAAAGCTTCACCCGCGAATACCGTCTCATCCCCGATATGGGCTATCGCGTGCGCACCCTGCACGGCCTGGCGCACGACATCGTGCGCGAGCGCCCCGATCTGGTGGGACTTTCCGACCAGTTTTCGATTGTGGATGAGCGCGACGCCG
>DAOUGY010000236.1:0-2976 GCA_034428975.1 Anaerolineaceae bacterium
ATTCCTCTCCTTCAAAGGGTGAATGGGTAAGAAGAACCGTCTTCCAGGGGTGGAAGACGGTTCGCCTTTTAATCAAAGAGACTCATTTATGGATGACACGGATGGAAAAAACGGCAAATGGCATTGGGACTTGTATTACTGGCCCGCCTTTTTCAGCCGCTGCAGCACATCGATCACCGCCAGGATCACACCTACGAAAAGCAGGCCATAGCTTAAAATGCCTTGCTTGTGAAAAACAAATCCGGCCACAATGCAGGCGAACGCCAGCCCACCCAACGGCGTGAGGCGCTTCTGTTTTACCCCTCTATTCTCCAAAACCAGCAACACTGCCACAGCGGCCAAAGCCGTGATCGCCGCAAGAAGCAATACCGTATTGTCGGTCATACGACCTCCTTTCCTGACGGCGCACTCGTTCCCAAAATCATCATACGCCGAAGCGTCCATCGTTGCAATAAAATAATCTCCATCCGAATGAAATTTTCCCTGCGCCTCTGCGTCACAGCGGCGAATCCTCATTCTTCTTTATTCCGATCCGGCTCTCATTTTCCAAAATCTTCCATCGAAAAATACACATCCTTGGAGGCTTTTGGTATAGCATGCGCGCCCAATTTCACTATGATCTAGGGTAGGGAGAAACCGATCATGGACGCTGCCTTCCTTGAAGATGCCATTACGCGCGCCGTCGACAAGATGAGCGTGGGCAACAGCTATCACTTCCGCGTGCCGCCCACCACCCTGGTCGGCGACGGCTATTCGGTCAACATTGGCGAACACCTCGAACGCCTGGGGGCCTGCCGCGTGCTGATCGTCACCGACAAGATGATCGTCAAACTGGGGCTGATGGAGCCCATGCTGCGCTCGCTGCAGCGCCGCGCGATGCAATACCAGATCTTCGATGAAGTGCTGCCCGACCCCACCGACGACGTGGTGCGCAAAGGCGTCGAAGTGCTCAAAGCCTCGGGCTGCGACACGGTGCTGACCTTCGGCGGCGGCTCGGTGATCGATGCCGGCAAGGCCATCGCCGTCTTCGCCGCCAACCCGATGATCGACAGCCAGCCCATCACCGACGCCGCCCGGCTCAACCCGCGCGTGGCGCTGGTGGCGGTGCCCACCACCGCCGGTACCGGCTCCGAGGTGACCGACATCACCGTCATCACCAACAGCCAGACGCACGTCAAAATGCCGCACCAGCACGCATCCTTCATTCCCGACATCGCCGTAATCGACCCCATCCTGACGGTCGGCATCCCCCCATCCATCACCGCCGCCACCGGCATGGATGTGCTGACCCACGCCGTGGAATCCTATCTGGCAAAGGGCGTGTGCTCGCTGGGGCAGGCGCTTTCCTACAGCGCCATTCATCTCGTTGCGCGCTACCTGCGCCGCGCGGTGGGCAACGGAAGCGATTTGAGCGCGCGTCACCACATGGCCGAGGCCTCGTACATGGCCGGCATGTCCTTCTCCAACGCCGGGCTGGGCGTGTGTCACGCCATTGCCCACCAGTTGGGCGCGCTGTATAAAATCCCGCACGGCGCGGCCAACGCGCTGATGCTGCCCGAAGTGATGCAGTTCAACCTGCTGGTGCGCCCGGAGCGCATCATGGACGTGGCGCGCGCCTTCAACCTGCGCATCGAGCACCTTGACGACAAAGACGCCGCCCTGCGCGGCATTGAGGCGGTGCGCGAGCTGCGCGCCGATGTCGGCCTGCCCACCCGGCTGGAGCAGATCGGCGCGCGCATCGACCATTTTGCCGTCATCGCCCAGCAGGCCCTGCTTGACCCCACCATTCACACCAACCCGCGCTCGGTCGGCTATCAGGACATCATCGACATGCTGCAACACGCTTTCTAGCGCCCGCCCCACCCACTTAAACCAAAATCGCCCTCCAAAACAGAGGGCGATTGTTTTTGTCGAACGTCGGGCTTAGTGCCGTCCGCCGCGCGCCAGTTCGGTAATTTCCTCGCGTGTGCTGTAGATGCGCACCAACTTGCCATCCTGCATTTGCAGCACGCGGTCCACAAACTCCACCATGCGCAGGTCGTGCGTCACCATGATGCCGGCGCGGTTCTGCTCGTGGATCAGCCCGGCAAAGGTCTCAACCACTTGATAGGCTCGTTCGGTATCCAGACTGGCGGTTGGCTCATCGGCCAGCACCAGGCTGGGGTTGTGGATCAACGCGCGGGCAATCGCCACACGCTGCTGCTGCCCGCCGGACATTTGCCCGGGCAGGTTGTTAAGGCGTTCGCCCAGGCCCAGCCGCGCCAGCAATTCGCGCGCGCGCAGCTTGCCGGCCTTGTCCAGTTTGTTGTTCAGGCGCAGCATCAACTCCACGTTTTCCACCGCGCTCAGGTACGGCACCAGGTTGTTGGCCTGGAAGGTGAAGCCGATCTTCTCGCGGCGCATGGCCACGCGCTGCACGTCGTTCATCCCGGCCAGGTCCTGCCCATCGAGCAGGATTTGCCCCGTGGTGGGTTGCAGCAGCGCCGCCAGCATGGAGAGCATGGTGGTTTTGCCCGAGCCGCTCGGCCCAACCAGCGCCACAAACTCGCCCGCCGCCACCTGCAGCGAAACATCGTCCACCGCCTGGATCGTGCCGAAATCCGTTGAATACGATTTAATCACCGATCGCGTTTCGAGTGCGTATGTCATCATGGCAGCCCCCATCAGGAAGACAGTCCCAGCGCCTTGAGCGGTTCAATGCGCACGGCATAACGGATGGAGACCAGCCCGCCGATCGGGCCAATCAACAGCAGAGCCACCACCGCCAGCGCCGAAGTGGTGCCATTGAAGACAATCGGCACGGTGGGCGGGAAGGTGAGCGAAAATACAAAACTGAGCAATCCGCCAATCGCCACGCCGATCACGGTGATCAGCACAATCTGCAAAACCGAGGCCATCGCCACCACCGGGTTGGCGGTGCCAATCGCTTTCAGCACGCCGATCTGCGCCACCTTCTGCAGGATCTGGATCTGGAAG
>DAOUGY010000237.1:0-5810 GCA_034428975.1 Anaerolineaceae bacterium
GCAATCATCGGCAAATTGAGCGTGTTGTGGTGCGTGCGCACCCGCTCGACGCCCAGGTTTTCGCGCGCAAAACGCAGCGCCGTGATCTTGACCGCCTGCCCGATCTTGCGCCCGCGGTAACGCTTGTCCACCCCGGTGTGCAGGTTATAAGCGCAGGTCTCGCCCTCAAAGCGCGTGATGGCGCTCATCGCCACAAACTCACCGCTGGCGCTGTCGATCACCACCTTCTGCCCGGCGGGAATGTACCACGGACGCATGCACACGCTCTGCTGAAAGTCTTCAAACGAATTCCACGAGTGCTCGCCTTCCGAACCAGGCGTCTCGCTGCTGGTCATGTCGTTGAGGGCATACAACCTGCGCTGCGCTTCTTCTGTATTGCCCAATTCAGCCATCGAAGTGAACACAAACCCCTGGTCCTGCAGGCGCGTAATCACCGCGTCATAAGGGCGGTCATCCAGGCGGGTCAAATCCAACTCCATACCGATCAGGTGCTTGCGCTCCGTAAAGCCGCGCTTGCGTGTAAACTCAATCCCCTCCGGGCTGTTTTCCAGAATGCGCACGCGCAGTTGCCCCAACGGTGCGGCACTCAGTTCGCTCAACATATCCGCAAATAACAACGCGCCCAAACCCTTTCCGCGCGCCTCTGGTTTCACATACAGGTCAAAGGTCATTTTGTCTGGCTCGGCCTGATCGCGCAGCGCCCAGTAAAAGCCCAGCCGTTCACCATGCTCATCCTCGATGACCCGCACCGTGCTGCGCTCACGCACACGCGTGTGATACTCCGCCAGACCGGCCGCGGTATTGATTTCCCCCTCAATGATTGTGAACCACTCGGCCAGCTGCGCAAAATCGCGCTGCGGATCCAACGGCCGAAAAACAATCGATTGCATGGAATACCCTCCTTGAGATGCTTACCGGCGTTTTCATCATAGGAAGGAATGCTTATGAGTGCAAGGGATCAATCCAGCCCGGCAATCCGGCTTTGTAGATACGGCGTGAAGTGCCCGGCATAACGTGCCTGCAGGTCCGGGCGGCGCCAGTCGTCGCCCGTCACGCGCCCGCGGCACAGCGGGCTGCCGCAGCGGCACGGCGCCAGCCCCCAGGTCGGATCACTTTCCCACAGGGCATAATCGGCAGTCAGCTCTTCGCCTGGGACAATCTCGCGCCGGGCCGTCAGCGTCAGTGCGTCCGACAGCCACACGTTGGGATCGCAGGAATGATTCAAGCAATAGTCCGGGCTGTCGGGGTCATCCGCCGGGTCGGCCAGGTACAGGTCGTTCGCCATCTGCGCCGCCGTGCCGGCTTTGGCCTTGCCCGTTTGCAGATCTTCGCCGCTGAATATTGTTCCGCCCCAGCGCAGCACCACCTCACCGGCATGGATCGGCGCGGCGGTGAACATGCCGCCCCCTTGAATGGACGACGGATGCACCTGCACGCGTGGATCAAGCCAGGCAGCAATGCGTTGTCCGCGCACAAACGATGGCGTCATGATTGTCTCTCCCACTGCATTTGAATCCACCGCACCGCCTCGGCCACGCCGTCCTCGGCGCAAACCTGCCCGGCCAGTTCAGCTGCGGCGCGCGCATAGACCGGGTTCTGTAACCCATCCTGCATCAGCGCCGTCAGACGTTCCAGGGTCAAGCGTCGCGCAGGCGGCGCCGCCGGACCCTGCCGCAATTGGTGCAAGCGGCGCGCCCAAAAAGCCTGATCGGCCGAAAATGGCGCAGCGCTGTTCGGCACTCCCGCTGAAACCGCGGCGCCGCTGGTGCCCGCACCGCCGTGATGCACAATATACGCCATGCGCGGGAAGAGCCAGGCATGTGGCACGTCCGCGGCAGCGAACACATAATCACCCCGCACATCAGGTGGAAGCCGGTGCGGGGCTACGCCCAGCAAAATGCGCCGCCTGCAGGCGCGCGCCGCCCCAACCGCCATGCGCAGCAGGTCGTGCAGTGTGTCACTTTGCATGCTGCCCGGACCAAAGTAAACAGGCGCCGCACCCGATTGCAGAAAATCCACCAGATCAGGCGGCGGCAACCAGCCCGCCGGGGGCGGCAAGCGCCAGTAGCCGGTGACATGCGCGAAAGGCGGCCAATCGGCCGGCGGCGGCAACACATGACGGCTGTAGGCAAAGAGAAGCGGCGTCTGCGGGCCGCTGCGATCGACCAGGAACCAGGGCGCCAGCGCGGGAAAGTCCGGCGCCGAGCGCCGCACCAGAGGAAACATTGCACGCGCGCCCCAACGAAACAGCGCGGTATTGAAATGATGTGTCCACCGCCGGTAAGCCCGCCCCAGCGGCAAATCGGGCAGCGCCACGCTGGTGAAATCACCGGTGGGCAGGAAGATGGGGAAAAACTGGACCGACACGTCTGGCACGCCCAGGCGACGCGCCAGGGTATGCCCGGCATCGGTCATCAGGAAAGAATGCACGATCAGATCGGCATCCTGCGCCGCAGGCTGCAGCACGCGCGTAGCCTGCGCGGCAATCGGCATCACATGCCGTGCCATACTGCCGATCATACGCACCCAACTCAACCCTGCCTGATTGGCAAATGCCGCCGCCAATTCGTCCGGGTTCCCCTCAATCGGGGCAAAGTCCAGCCCGTAGCGCGCGGCAAATCCCGCAAATGGCGCGGGGGCCGCCAGGCGCACGGCGTACCCGGCGTTTTGCAGCCCCACGCCCAGCGCCACAAACGGCTCCACGTCGCCGCGTGAACCGTAGGTGAACAGAGCGATGCGTTTGGCAGGGGAGGTTGATTCAGTCAAAGGTACCATCCCATTCTTTCCAATCCAGGGAAGAACGCCACACAGAGATGAGCGAGTGTGAAGTATACACCCCCTACCCGGCCACCTCATCCAGCCCAAACGGCTCGCCGTGACCGGGGTAGACCAAACCAATGTTCAACGTTCGCAGCCGCGCCAGGCTGGCGCGCGCCGCATCGGCATCGTCGATCAATGAGTTGAGCACCGGGCCTTTCATGTTTTCCAGCAAATCGCCGCAAAACAGCTCGCCGGCGGAGGTCAACACACCAATGGAGCCTTTGGAATGGCCGGGGATGGAAAGGGCGCGCGCGTCCAACCCGTAGGCTGCCAGATCGTCGCCCTCACCCAGCAGCAGATCGGGCGCAAAGCGCTCGGCCTTGCCAAAACCGGTGAAGAGCGGCACCAGCGCGCGAATCAGCGCATTGGGGCGCGCGCGGTTATCAAACATATCGCCGCGCTCCACCATGCCCGCGTCGCCGGGATGCATGGCAATTTGCGCGCCCAGCACCCGGCGCAGGTGAAGCGCATTGCCGCTGTGGTCAAAATCGCCGTGGGTCAGCACAATCAGGCGCAGTGCGCCCGGTTGGCAGCCGGCGCGCTCCAGTTCCTGCGCCAGCGCCGCGCGGCTGCCCGATCCGCCGGTATCGATCAGCACAAAACCGCTGCCGGCGCGCAGCAAATAGGCGTTCACCTTGCCCATGCCCATGGGCAACGGCAAAATAATGCGATGAAAATCCATGGTAACACTGCCCTCCTGATTCATTATACGGGATTCGCCACTAGAGCCAGCGGTGGGATCCGAAAGTCACGTCTTCTCCGTGCCCTCTGTGTCTCTGTGGTTTCCCCGTCTTTCTTTTTTATCCGTGTTCATCCGTGGTTGCCCCTCGTCGTTCTTGGTTTCTTCTTCATCCTCTCATCCGGTGCATCCGTGGATGCCCCTTTTCGCTCCGCGGATATGCAAAAAAAGCCGGCCCTCACGGACCGGCTTTGGCGAGCCGCCAACCGGATTAGCGGCTGCGTGATGGTTCGTACGCAGCCGGTTGCGGACGGGCCACCCAACTGCTGATCAGCAAGCCGGCGCCCAACACCGCCAGCAGCACAGCCGAGGCCGTCATGCTGAAATTGAACGCATCGGCATAATTGACGCCGTTCCACGTGTGGGTGGGGGCCATCCAATATGGAATGCTCAGGCACAACCCCGCCACCACCAGCGCCGCGGCCCCACCGCTGCGGCGATTTTCCTTCTTTGGCGCCTTGGAGAAATCCACGCCCTGCCACACGCCCGGAATGCGCAGCAGCAGGAAGATCACCAGCGTGATCACCGTCACGCCCACCACGGCATCCACCGGCATCGAACTGCCGCGCAGCGCGCGCGATGTGGCGATGTGAATTGCGCCCACCACCACGCCCGCCACCAGCGCGATCAATGCCGCTTTATAGGCATCCCCTGCGCCGCGGATGAGCTTGACCACCGCGCGAATGCCCAGAATGCCGATGGCAATCGTCACCACCACGTACAGGATGTACAGCCACTGGTAGGGCGCCAGCGGCGCCATGCTGTCCCAGTTGGTGGGGGCCAGCGCCGCGCAGGACGTCCCCGCCCCGCCCAGTACGGTGAACCCGGCTGTCAACGCCATGAACAAAATGCCCACAAAACGCAGAAACTTTGCCAATCCACTCGACGGTGTCATCTTTCCTCCTTGAGTTTGACGCGCCTGATCGATTTAGAGAACAAGCAGCAACATGGCCAACAACATGTAGACCGATGCATACTTGAACAGCCCAAAATTAAGCTTGTTCGACGGTTTGATCATCACCAGAAACGCCAGAATGATCAGCCCCCCGGAGAGCACGCCCAGCGTGTGCAAAAAGCCCTGGCGGATATTGATCAGAATCGCCGCCAGACTGATCAGCCCGCCTGCGATGATGCTGGAGATGGCGATCAGCTTGCGCGTCACGCTCTCGCCGTAGGTGGAGGGGAAGGTGGGGATGCGCGCGGCGCGGTAGTCTTTGTCGTACCGGATGCTGAAGGTCAGCATGTGGGTGGGGATCCAGAACAGCACGGCCAGCGCCAGCAATGCGCCAATGCCGTCCAGCCCGCCCATGCCCAGCACGCGGCCGGCCAGAACGGGCATGCCCCCGGCAATGCCGCCCCACACCGTCGACCAGCACGTTCGCCGCTTGAGCCAGATGGTGTAGACGAAAGCGTCAAAGAAGATGCCGGCAAAGAGCAGCGCGCCGTACAGCGGTGACATCCACACGCCCAGCGCCGTGCCCAACACAGAGAGGACGATGCCAAAAATCAGCGCGTTGCGCTGCGGAATGGTGCCCTGCGCCAGCGGGCGGTGATGCGTGCGGTCCATCACGCGGTCGATATCGCGGTCGTACCACATGTTCAGCACTGTGCTGCCGCTGACGGTCAACACCAGGCTGGCGATCAGCCCCAGCATGGTCGACCAGTGAATGACCGGGCAGCGCGCGCTCATAAATCCGGCCACGCCCGTGACCGTCAACAGGATGGTTTGCGGGCTTTTGATCAGCGGGAAGTACCGTCGAAACACAGACTGGGCTTTCTTCAACCGATAGTCTCCTTTCAGCGCGCGCAGCGAAAGCCCGCCGACGGGCTGACAAACGTGGGCGTGGCGCTGTTGCGCACCCAGATGCGCAGCGAGCTTTCGTACTGGTCTTTACTGCCACCGCGCAGATAACGGTAATGCTGCAGGTCGTAATCGTCCGCCGTCCACTGCCAGACGTTGCCCGCCATATCGTACAGCCCGTAGGGGCTGGCCGAATCGAGCGTGGCATACCCGTCGTAGGTGCGCCCGTTGAAGAAACCCACCGGTGTGGTCAGTGAACCCGCCGCGCTTTTATCCTCAAACGGGTCGCGGCTGGCAATGAAGTTGGCATTGTTGCGCGCAATCACCTCGCCCCACGGGAAGGGACGGCTGTCCGTGCCACGCGCGGCCTTCTCCCACTCCAGCTCGGTGGGCAGGCGTCCGCCGTAGTACTCGCAGTAGGCACGCGCGCCGAACCAGGAAACCATCGTC
>DAOUGY010000238.1:0-2329 GCA_034428975.1 Anaerolineaceae bacterium
GTGACGGGCATTGAACTGCCCGGAGAAGCTGACGGGCTGATTCCGGATCCGACCTGGAAACGCCTGAACATCGGCGAAAACTGGTCCACCGGCGATACCTACATTGCCACGATTGGCCAGGGCTATGTGTTGGCCACTCCGCTGCAAATGCTGGTCTCGATTTCGACACTGGCCAATGACGGAAAAATGATGAAGCCGACGTTGGAGAAAGAGGTGCTGGATGCTGAAGGACATGTGGTCAAACCGTTTTCGCCGACGCTGGTGCGCGACATTACCAAAGATCCGGTGATCAGCGTTTACGATGAGGACAGCATCCCCACTGGGGAGAAAATTTCCGTTCAGCCGTGGGTGATTGAAAAAGCCAAAGAGGCCATGCGACTGGTGGTCACCGATGGAACGGCGACCTCGGTTTTTCAGGATATCGATGCCGAAATCCCTTCGGCCGGGAAGACTGGAACAGCCGAATATTGTGACAACGTTGCGCAGGCCAAAGACCTGTGCCAGTTTGGCAGTTGGCCGGCGCACGCCTGGTATGCCGGGTACGCGCCATATGACGACCCGGAAATTGCGGTCGTGGCTTTCGTGTATAATGGTAAAGAAGGCTCCACCGTGGCCGGCCCGATTGTGCGGCGCGTGATGGAAGCCTATTTTGAACTCAAGAAACAGGACGCCGCCAAAAGCGGACAGCCTTAGAGTATGATCCTGGATAAGAAATCGGCATTGCAAATCAAAGGCATCCGCGAAGGGCTGCTGGTATCCCTGGGCGAAGGCGAATGGCCGGAGCTTCAGGATGCTTTGCTGGCGCAGATTGAACAGCAAGCCAGCTTTTTTCAGGGCGCGAAGGTGGCGTTGGAAGTGGGCAACCATATTCTACGCGCCGCCGATATGGGGTCCCTGCGCGACCGGTTGGCAGATCGTGGCGTGACGCTTTGGGCGGTGACGAGTTTTTCGCCGATTACCGAGCAGACGGCACAAATGCTGGGGCTGGCCACACGCATCAACACACCGCGCCCGGAGCGTACCATCCGCGCGCTTGATACCACGCTGGAAGGTGACAACGCCATATTTGTGCAGCGCACACTGCGATCGGGTTTCCGGGTGATTTCGCACGGGCATGTGGTCGTAGTGGGGGATGTCAACCCGGGCGCTGAAATTGTGGCCGGCGGCAATGTGATTGTGTGGGGCCGGTTGCGCGGCAGCGTGCACGCCGGCGCAGACGGAGATGCGAATGCCATCGTTTGCGCATTGGAGTTAACGCCCACGCAGTTACGCATTGCGGAACGCATTTTTCAAGGAAAACTGGCGCGCAAGGTCTCGCAACCGGTTTCGGCGCGAGTGCAAGACGATCAGATAGTGATTGAATCCTGGGTTTTTAAGGAAAAGTAGGGAGGAGAATGGCAGCCAAAGTCGTTACCGTTACATCGGGAAAAGGCGGCGTGGGAAAAACGACCACCACCGCCAATTTGGCCGTTGCGCTGGCCAGTCGTGGGCAAAAGGTGGTGTGCATCGACGGAGATATCGGTTTGCGAAACCTGGATGTGGTTTTGGGTCTGGAAAACCGTATTGTGTATGATGTGGTGGATGTTATTGAAGGTCGTTGCCGCCTACGCCAGGCCATGATCCGTGACAAGCGGCTACCGGAATTGTATCTGATCCCGGCAGCGCAGTCACGCGACAAGAGCGCCATTTCGCCCTCGGATATGGTGCGGTTGTGCGAGGAACTGCGCCCGGAGATGGATTGGATTTTGATCGATTCACCGGCCGGCATCGAACGCGGCTTCCGTAACTCGGTCGCTCCCGCCGATATTGTGGTGGTGGTGACCAACCCGGAGGTGTCGGCGGTGCGTGATGCCGATCGTATCATCGGGCTGGTGGAAGCAGAAGAAAAAGGCCCCGCGAAGCTGATCATCAACCGATTGAACCCGGCCATGGTCAAGCGCGGTGATATGCTTAACCCGGATGATGTGGTGGAGTTGTTGGCGATTGATCTGATTGGAATTGTGCCGGAAGATGAAAATGTGGTGGTGAGCACCAACCGCGGGCAGCCTGTGACGTTGGACGGCAAGACGCGAGCCGGGACTGCCTTTTTGAACATCGCCCGCCGTTTGATGGGCGAGGAGGTTCCTTTCATGGATTTGGAACCCAAAGACGGTTTTTTTGGTAAGGTGTCGCGGTTGTTTCGCGCAGGAGGGAATTAACCATGCCCGCCTGGCTGGATAAACTCACCGGAAAGACGCCAAACAGCGCCAATCAGGCCAAGGATCGCCTGAAGCTGGTGCTGATCAACGACCGCACGGATCTCTCGCCAACCGCGCTGGAAGAGATGAAA
>DAOUGY010000239.1:0-3484 GCA_034428975.1 Anaerolineaceae bacterium
GCAAAAGGACTCGCTCCAATACTACCGCACACCGTTTTCGCTAATCATCCAAGCCGACAGATTTCGTCTACACGGGAATGCGATCCAACGCCGCATTCATAGCCTGGATGCGCGCGGCATACCAGCGCATTTTTTCGGGTTCCCGCTGCCGGTTGGCGGTACGTTGCAGCCCTTCAAACGTTTCGATGGCATGCTGCCAGTCATCCAATCCGGCCAGACGTGCCATCGGGCTTTCCACACGGATTGCGCCGCGCATCCAGCGCGCCACCGCCTGATGGTGGCTGTGCGGCGGTAGTTTGGCAATGGCTTCAGTCAGAAATTCGACGGCAGCATCGCGATCGTCCATTTGCAGGCGGTCCAGGGCGCACTGCACCAACGTTTCCGCCAGCACCGAACGGTCGGGTGAACGGCGCGCCTGTTTAATCAAGTCTTGCATGCGCAAGCGCACCGGATCCAACTGACCGGCGCGCAAATCTTGCAGAATGGCGTCGTGCAAAGTGCGCAGCACGCCACTGACACTCGATTTTGAAAATGCGTTGTACCAGGTGTACGCTTCTTCCAACCGGGAGGCCATTTCGGCATTGATTTCAGCCAGCACTTCGCGGAAATATGCCAATCCGGCGTTATTACGCTGGTCGGTGGCGACCGCCTGCGATTGCTCGAACGCGCTTCGAACGGCCATCCAGCGTCCGAAGGCGGCTTCGCGTTGATGCGAGCGCCATTCGGCAATCCCCAGCAGCCATTGCGCAACCAAGGTCCGGTTGGGTTCGTCCAGTTCGATTTGTGCCGCACGGGCCAGACTGCCGTAGGCATCGGTCACCCAGTCTCGCTGCAATTGCAGACAGCCGGCGCGCAGCAGAAGTTCGTGCTGTTCACGGACATCCGCCTGGACGGAGGGCAGATTCAATGCCGCCTCATAAATCACAATAAATTGGGGTTGGGTCAGGTTTGAGTCGGTCAGATTATCCAAATATCCCAGGGTGGTGAACGATATCTCACTGGGCGAAAAATGCGTCAGCCAGTCGAGCGCCCGCGGGATGGAGTTCATGGGTTGCGGTGCTCCTGCGACGTGCGCATGGAATCGATCACCTGGGCGGTGCGGCTGAGCAGGATCGTGCGCAGGCTCTCGGTCGGGTCGTCGCCGAGATTGGCATTCTCCAGCGCCTGGGTGATGCTCAAGATCAGCTCGGCCTGGGCTTCGGCTCGTCCCAGTTCGTGGTAGGCTTGCAGCTTGGCTTCGCCGTAGGCGCGGGTGGTGTTGGCATCGCCCCTAAGCGGAGCCGCCCACTGCGACAGGCGGTCTTCATCCACCTCTTCTTCCACAATTTCCAGATGACCGACGTCCACCCAGAGCAGCTCGGCGCCCAGGTTGCGCAGCGCATTGCGTATGCCGCTGCCCTGCAGGATTTTTTGTGCATCCAGGCGCGGGCTGATGCCCTCGGCGCGCGGGGCGGTCAGGTAATCGATGTCGTTGGCGTTGATGAAGTCGATGATGCTGCCGTTGACCACGCGGCGCACGGCGGCATGCCAGCTATCCTGCCCGTTGTTATCGACGGAACGGTTGTAGGCGGCGGAGGTCACGGCCCGTTCGCTCATGTCGTAGGCACTCTCGGGGGTGCGTTGTTCCGGTTGTGCCGTGTTTTCGCGCGGCAGCAGGCGGAAGCGAAAATGGACGTCCGTCAGGCGCACCTGCAAGCCGTCGCGCGTGAAGGTGGTGGTGGGTGGGACGGATTCATGCTGCTCGTCCAGACTGATGATTTCGTGGATGGTTTCAAACGGCTTGAGGAAATAGCGGTTGTAATTGCTGATGCGCGAAGGACTACGCAGATATTGGAAGGCCACCGCGTTGCCCGGCTGCACCAGGGCATAGCCCGGCCCGCCGACGACGTCGATCAGGTTGGCGGTGCCTTTGGCAATTTGCTTTTTGCCGCCGTCGATGATCAGGCGCGGGTAGAGCAGCCCAAAGGCGGAGGACAGGATGTAGCGAATGCCGTTGCGGAAGAACTTAAGCCCGTGCAGGTCTTGAATGTACGCGCCGCCGGCAAATAAAATGCAGATGAACCCAAACAAAGGAGCCAGCAGATAGCGTGAATTGTGGCGATCGACCAGGTAAAACGCCCAGGGCGGCACGCGCCGGAAGAATGGATTGATCGCCCAGATATGGTCGGCCAACGCCTGGGCATCGACCGTCTCGAACAGGTGCGCGGCGGTCCATTCGATCAGCAGCAGGGGCAGGACGAAGAAGGCGATCAGCCGCAGCAATCCCAGCGAGCTTTCAATGGACTCGGAGTGACGGTTCAGCCAGTCGATCAGGCGGTCGTAGGGAGTGAGCGGGGTGGGGTTCATGCGTCCTCCCCATTGCCGCCGCGCCGGCGCATGGTTCCGCCGCCGGTCGATTTTTCTTTAGGCAGCAGCCAATCGTGCATATTGTTCATCATGGCGAGGGTTTCGTAGTTGAGCAGTTTGCGCGTGGCCGGGTTGGCGACCATTTCTTCCAGTGCCTGGTACACGCGCAGCGCCAGAGCTTCGCGGGATGTGCGGTTGCTCTCGAACAACTCGCTGAAGGATTGGAAAATTTCGCTCTGTGCCTGGGCGCGCGCGTGACTTTGAATGCGCATGGCCGCCAGTTCCTGCTCGGCGACGATGATCTGCGTGTCGCGTTTCCATGTGGAGGCCCAGTTTTCCAGGCGCTGCCGGTAGACCACCGGTGAGACGGGCGTCAATTCGCCAAATCCAGCGGCGATGACCTTGATGCCGCGATCACGCAGTACCGCCGGCGAGGTGAGCGGTTGCGGCGCGCTGATCACCAGCTCGGACAGGTTGTATTCCTGCCCGACCTGCAGCGCGCGGCCATCCATGTGGAACACCAGACGATAGGAAAGCACGCCCAGGTTGCGCATTTCACGCGCCAGTTCGCGGCGGTATGCCAGCAACGGATACCCGTTCACGGCGGCATCCTGATAAATCTGGTTGTAGTTCAGCGTCATCATTTTGGCGCGCAGCAGGTCGGCCGACACGCGCGGGGGAAGCTGCTGCCAGGGGACGGTCTCGGATTGATCGTCGCGCGGGATGGAGAATACGGCGTTGAAGATACGGCGCGGTTCAAATGCGGGCACCGGATCGGGCGGCGGAGTGGGCGCGTAAGCGCCCAGCGCGCCAGTGGCGTTGAGGTTGATGCCCACCCGCGCCAGTTTGTGGATCTGAGTGCGGTCGTCGGCGGACAGGTCATCGGTCATCTCGACGACCCGCACGCGCGAGTAATTCAAAACGCTGCCGTTGGATGCCAGGTATTGAGCGCCCTCACTGCGCACCGGTTCAAGGCGCAGCACGCGCAGCGCCGGCGCCCGGCGGTCCATCTGGCGCAGAGGAGCGTCCAGCACGGCTTCGGTCGGCAGGCCGGCATAGGTTACGTCCACCACATCGGGCGTTTGCCCGACGGTGAACAGCACCCATGTGCTGGTGGTCAGCTCGATGCCCTCGCGGG
>DAOUGY010000240.1:0-3661 GCA_034428975.1 Anaerolineaceae bacterium
CATGCTGGCGATCATCGGCGCGGGGATTGTGCCCGTGCACCGCAAGCCGCGGGTCGCCATCCTGTCGACCGGCTCGGAGCTGATCCCTCCGTCTGCCCCACTCGTGCCCGGCAAAATCCGTGAGTCCAACTCCTACGCGCTGGCCGCTTTGGCCGCTGAAAACGGCGCCGACGTGCTGCGTCTGGACCCGGCCCCCGACGATCCCGCCGCCGTGCGCAGCCGTCTGGATCAGGCCGTTGATGCGGGCGTGGATTTGATACTCACTTCTGCCGGGGTCAGCGTTGGCGCGCATGATTATGTGCGCGATATTCTTCAGCAGGATGGCCGGTTGGACTTCTGGCGGGTGAACATGCGCCCGGGCAAACCGCTGGCATTTGGCACCTACCGCGGCGTCCGGTTTTTCGGTCTGCCCGGCAACCCGGTTTCCTCTTTTGTCACCTTCCTGGTATTTGTGCAGCCCGCCCTGCGCCGTTTGGCCGGCTTGGAACCCGTTTTCCCCACGCCGCTACGCGCTGTTTTATCGCATCCAGTGGAATCGGACGGTCGGGAGAGTTATTTGCGCGCGGTAGTGGCCGCGGAGGGAGGAAAATTCATCGCCCGCCTGACCGGAGATCAGGGATCTGGAAATATGTTCTCTTTGGTGCTGGCAAATTCTTTACTGATTATCCCCTCTGGTGTAAAATCGCTTTCTACTGGAAACGAGGTGGAATTCTGGTGGCTGGGCGGCTTTACACCGCCAAATACGCAAGAAATGGATTGATCTGGTGCCACGCCAGACAGAAACCAAATCAAAGGCAGGAGGAATACACATGGCCCGAATCCGATGCCACTATATGGATTGTGTTTTCATTGACGAAGGTTATTGCAGCGCTGCGCAAGTCGAAATCGATCCCGACTCCGGTTGCCTCACCTACTCGGCATCTGCTGAAGCTGAAATTGACAACGACTGGGACGAAGAAGAGGAAGAGCTCGAAGAGTGGGAAGAAGGTGATCTGGAAGAGGAAGACGATGATGTTGAAGATTGGTTGGATGACGAGGAAGAAGGCGGTTAATCATCTCGCACCCCTCACCCTTCATCGGACTTGTTAACACCTCAAACCCCGGCGTAATCTAGCCGGGGTTTTTACCGGAAGGACATCCCTGTGCAGAGCAGCAACGTTCGGTCATCGCAAATCCCACACATCAAACACAATTACATCGTCAACCTTCTGGACGGCGGATTCTTTGGATTCGCGCTGGGATTTGCCTCATTTGTGACCATGCTGCCGCTCTTCTTCTCACGCATGACCGATTCCGCCATTCTGATTGGCCTCATTCCGGCCATACACAACATGGGCTGGCAGCTTCCGCAATTGCTCACCGCCAATCGAGTATCGCGTCTCAAAAAGTACAAGCCGTTTGTGGTCTTTATGACCATCCAGGAACGCTTGCCGTACCTCGGCTTTGCGCTGGTTGCCTGGTTCCTTCCGGTGATCGGAAAACCAGCTGCGCTGACGGTCTCCATCGTCCTGCTCATCTGGCAGGGCCTGGGCGGCGGCATGACGGCCAACGCCTGGCAAAACATGGTCGGGAAAATCATCCCGTCCGATTATCTCGGCCGGTTTTTTGGCCTGCAATCGGCTGCTTCCAACCTCGGCGCCAGCCTGTCCGCCGCTCTGGCCGGCCTTATCCTACAGTACCTCAACGCCCCGCTCGATTTTACCGTCAGCTTTTTGCTCTGCGCCGGCTTCATGACCGTTTCGTGGTTCTTTCTCAACCGCACCATTGAAGTGGATGAAAATCCACCTCTGCCGGAATCCCATCCACAATCACTGTTCACCACCATTCTGCAGGTGGTTCGCAAAGACCGGCCCTTTGTGTGGTTCATGATCGGCCGAAACGTCTTCCAATTCGCCACCATGGCCTATGCGTTCTATACAGTGTATGCCGTACGTGAATATGGCATGAGTGATACCACCGCCGGCCTGATGACCAGCGTGTTGCTGATCAGCCAGATGGCCGCCAACCCGCTCCTGGGCTGGCTGGCCGACCACTGGAGCAAGAAGCGCGTCTTTGTCCTCGGCGCGTTGGCGGCCGCGCTCAGCCCGGTTGTGGCCGTCCTGGCGCCCTCGCTGGAGTGGTTCTACCTGGTTTTCATTCTGGAGGCCACCGCCAATGTCGCCTTTTGGACAATCGGTATGGCCCTGACCCTTGAATTTGGCAGCGAAGCCGAACGCCCAACCTACGTCGGCATGGCCAACACCCTGATCGCTCCCAGCGCCGTTCTGGCGCCGCTTTTCGGCGGCTGGCTGGCCGACATGGCCGGTTACACAACCACCTTTCTGTTCGCCTCCGCTGCCGGTCTGGTCACATTCATCGTCTTTGCCTTTATGATGAATCATCCCCATCCCACCCGCTAAAATCCCAGCTTTCGGATCCATGCGTACGCCATACCAGCTTGTCTTTTGTTGGTTGGCAAAAACAAAAGATTGCATTGCGATTTTTTGCCTGGGCTGGGGGCAAAGGACATGGCCCTCCCTGTGAGGGTTCGAACCTCTGGGTTAAAACAAAAAACCGCTTGCGCGGTTAATTGTTGCTTAGGCTGGGGGCAAAGGATTCGAACCTCTACAAACAGATCCAGAGTCTGCTGTCCTGCCGTTAGACGAGCCCCCAACAACGAACGACCCCTATTCTACCACCGCCCGGCCGTTTCGTCCAGATTTCCGGGCCTCGTCAACCTTAAAAGATTTCCGAAGCCCGGACTTGTTTCACAATTCTTACAACGAGCGCAATAACTCCACCGCGCGGCGCATGCGCGCCACCACAGTCGCCTTGCCAATGATCTCCATACTCTCAAACAACGGCGGGCTGACCCTCTGTCCCGTCACCGCCACGCGCATGATGCCAAACACCTGCCCGGCGTTCAGCCCCGATTCCTCCACATAAGCGCGCAGTGGCGGTTCGGCTGTTTCCAATTTCGCATCCGGCAAGCCTTCCAGAATAGCCAGCACACGTTCCGCCACCTCGGCCGACTGCTCCGCTGACAATCCCTTCGCCACAAGCTGTGCGGCATCCGGAATCACATCCGCCTTGAAGAAGAACCCGGCCATCTCCACCGCTTCGTCCAGTGTATTCAAGCGTTCCTGAATAATCGGCGCAATTCTTAACAGTGTGGCGTCATCCGCAGCCAGACCCTGCCCTTCAAAGAACGGCTTGATACGCTGCGCCAGATCATCCAACGCCAGGCTGCGAATGTGCAGCCCGTTGAAATGATCCAGCTTGGTGAAGTTAATCGCCGCCGGGGAGGGATTCAATTTTTCCAGGCTGAATTTTTCCACCAAATCTGGCAGATTAAAGAATTCCGTGTGATCGTCATAGCTCCAGCCCATCAGTGCAATCCAATTGACCACGGCTTCCGGTGTGTACCCCAAGCCTTGCAGATCTTTTACAAAGATGGAATACCCGTCCTTCATCAGATCAGCGGTTTCGCGCTTGCTCATCTTACCCTTGCCGCTCGGTTTCAGGAACACCGAAAGATGCACCCATTCGGGTTCATCCCAACCCAGCGCGCGAATGATCAGGCAGTGCAAAGGGAAGGTCGGCAGCCATTCCGATCCGCGAATGACGTGCGTAATCTTCATCTCATGGTCATCGACCATCGCCGCCAAATGATACAACGCCA
>DAOUGY010000241.1:0-4299 GCA_034428975.1 Anaerolineaceae bacterium
ACCGAATTCCGTGACTCGCACATCTTTGACCCGCGCAACTACGAAGAATTTAAAGACGTGCTGAACAAGGGATGGGCCTTCTCATGGTGGTGCGGCGAGCGCGAATGCGAAGCGCAGATCAAGGAAGAAACCCGCGCCACTACGCGCTGCATCCCCTTCGATCAACCCGGCGGCAGCGGCACATGCATTCATTGCGGCAAACCGGCCCCGGAAAAAGCCTACTTCGCCCGCGCGTACTGATCGCGCGGCACAGCCGGATTCGCCGTCAATCCATACAAAATCAGGCAGGGCGGCAGCAATGCCCGCCCTGCTTTTTCATCCAACCGAGGAACCCACCCACCGTATGCCTGCCGCTTCCCTTGCCCGCCTGCGCGAACAGATCACGCAACTCACCTGGCGTTTTACTCGCCCGGCTGAATTCATTCAGGAGTTAAACGCGTTGCTGGAGCAGTACGGCACGCCCACCTTCCGGCGCGCCGCTGCCCCGCCCGGCACGCCGGTCACGCCCGCCTACCATACCCCGCCGCTGGTAATGAACCAGCTCGAGCTGCTGCTCAGCCGCCCGTGCGAAGAAAGCCCCACTGCCGCGTTAAATCTGGTGGACGCGCTCTGGCAGGAGCGCATGCTCGAACCGCGCTTGTTGGCTGCCGCGCTGCTCGGCCACACCCCGTTGGACGCCCCGGATGAAATCTTGCGCCGCCTGCGCACCTGGGCCGTGCCCGGCGAGGAACGCAGCGCGCTGTCGGCGCTGCTGCGCCAGGGGGCCGCTGCTCTGCGCCGCGACGCGCCTGACCTTTGGCTGGGTGTGCTCGGCGAATGGCTGGAAAGCTCCGACACGCGCACGCAATCCATCGGGTTGCAGGCGCTGGTACCGCTCATTCAAGACGGCGCGTTTCAAAACCTGCCGGTGGTCTACCGCCTGATCGCGCCGCCGGTGCGAAGCGCCCCGCCGGTTCTGCACCCGGAATTGACCGCCGCGTTATCTGCGCTGGCGCAGCGCTCACCGGTGGAAACCGCGTACTTCTTACGCCAGACCCTCAGCGCAGCTTCCGGCACACCCCTGCCGCGCCTGGTGCGCCGTCTGCTCACCGTCTTCCCCGCCGGGCAGCAGACCAGTTTGAAAGCCGCCCTGGCGGCACTGCCGCCGCGCACCGCGTCCAGCGATGCCCCCAAGGTTGTCTGACCACCTCCCTTGCCCGTTTCGGAAATATGGTATAATACAACCACGACTGGTCCTATCAGCGGTGCAAGCTGCGGATATGGAGACCTGCAAAAATCATTTGAAGGAGTAGCAGACGTCATGCCCCTTAACAAGGAATTGAAAGACAACCTCATCAGCGGTTTTCGCCGCCACGAATCGGACACCGGCTCCGCCGAAGTCCAGATCGCGATCTTATCCAAGCGCATCGAGCAGCTCACCGAGCACCTGCGCAGCAACAAGCACGACAATGCTTCGCGCCGCGGCCTGCTCAAGCTGGTCGGTCAGCGCCGCCGCATGCTGGCCTACTTGCGCCGCAAGAACTTTGAGCGCTACGTCTCCGTGGCGGAGCGCCTGAACATTCGCCAGCGCTAAATTCGTCCGTGAAACGAGTAGATGGTGAGTAACCCCCATCTACTCGTTTTTTGGAAATCCATTTATACGCTCCGCTGGTTGGGTATTGAAAGATGTGAAGGACTGCGGTCCTCCCCGGCTTTCAGTCCCCTACCAGGCGGGAAAGCAAGAAAAGAGACAAAAGAAAATGCAACAACAAGGTAAGCAATTTACGACCTCTGCCGCAGGCCGGAATTTTACGTTTGAAACCGGCAAACTGGCCGGCCAGGCCGGCGGCGCCGTCACCGTGCGCCTCGACGACTCGATCGTCTTCGCCGCCGCCACGATGAGCGCCAAACCGCGCGAAGGACAGGATTTCTTCCCCCTGACTGTCGAATATGAAGAGCGCCTGTACGCCGGCGGCCGCATCCCCGGCTCGTTCTTCCGCCGCGAAGGCCGCCCCACCGAAGACGCCATCCTCACCGCGCGCCTGACCGATCGCCCGCTGCGCCCGCTCTTCAACAAAGACATGCGCAACGAAGTCCAGGTCATCATGTTCACCGTCTCGGCCGATCCGGACAATCCGTTGGATGTTCTGGCCATCAACGCCGCCTCGACCGCCCTGGTCATCTCCGACATCCCCTGGGGTGGCCCGGTGGCGGCCACGCGCGTCGGCCGCATCAACGGCCAGCTGATCGCCTTCCCCACCTACGCCCAGATGGAACAGTCGGACCTGGACCTGCGCATCGCCGGCACCAAGGACGCCATCCTGATGGTCGAATGTGGCGCCAAGGAAGTCTCTGAAGACGTGATGGTCGAAGCTCTGTTGTTCGGTCACCAGTCCATCCAACCGCTCATCGAGCTGCAGGAACGCATGGCCGCCGAAATCGGTAAACCCAAGCGAGAAGTGCCGCTCTTCCCCGTCGATAAGACCCTGGTAGAGACACTCTCCGCCAAGGTCGGCGCCGCGTTGGAAGCTGAGCTGGACGCCCCGCACACCAAGCACGAACTGATGGACGCCGTCGAACAGATCAAAGCCGACGCACTGGCGGAAATCACCGCCGAGCAGCCCGATCTGGCTGAACAGGCCGCCATGGCGTTTGAAGAAGTTTACAAGCATGTCGTGCGCATGCGCATTGTCGAGCGCGGCCTGCGCCCCGACGGCCGCGAGCGCACCGAAATCCGCCCGATCTGGTGCGAAGTGGGCATCAGCCCGCGCGCGCACGGCTCCGGCATCTTCACTCGCGGCGAAAAGCAGGTGTTGACCCTCGCCACTCTGGGCACGCCCAAAGAGGCCCAGGAAATCGACTCGCTCTCGCCCACCGACTCCAAGCGCTACATCCATCACTACAACTTCCCGCCCTACTCCACCGGCGAGACCAAAATGCTGCGCGGTCAGTCGCGCCGCGAAATCGGCCACGGCGCCCTCGCCGAGCGCGCCCTGCTGCCGGTGATCCCCCCGGAAGCGGACTTCCCCTACACCCTGCGCCTGGTCTCCGAAGTGCTGTCCTCCAACGGCTCCAGCTCGATGGCCTCGGTGTGCGGTTCGACCCTCGCCCTGATGGACACGGGTGTGCCGATTAAAGCCCCCGTGGCCGGCGTGGCCATGGGCCTGATCAAAGAAGGCGACAAATACATCGTCCTGACCGATATTCAGGGCGCCGAAGATCACCTCGGCGACATGGACTTCAAGGTTGCCGGCACCGATGGCGGCATCACGGCCCTGCAGATGGACATCAAAATCAAGGGCATCACCGCCCAGATCATGTCCGAAGCGCTGGCTCAGGCCAAGGATGCGCGCCGCTTCATCCTGGATAAAATCCTGGCAACCATTGCCGCGCCGCGCCCCGAACTGCGCCCGCATGTTCCGCGCATCACAACCATCAAGGTGCCTGTGGAGAAGATCGGCGCCATCATCGGCCCCGGCGGCAAGATGATCCGCGCGCTGCAGGAAGAAACCGGCACGAAGATCGACATCAATGACGACGGCACCGTCTTCATCGCCGCCACGGACGGCGAAAGCGAAGCCCGCGCCCGCGAAAAGATCGAAGCGCTGACCGAAACCCCGCAGATCGGCCGCATTTATACCGGCAAGGTAGTGCGCATCGCCGACTTCGGCTGCTTTGTGGAAATCCTGCCCAATATCGATGGCATGGTGCACATTTCACAGCTCGACAGCGAACGCGTCAACACGGTGGAAGATGTTGTCCAACTCGGCGACGACCTGACCGTCATGGTCACCGGCATCGACGACAACGGCAAGATTCGCCTCTCCCGCACCGCGGTGCTGGAAGGCTGGACCCCCGAAGAAGCCCTGGAACACGACCGCCCGCGTGGTGGTGGTGGACGCCCGGGTGGCGATCGCGGCGGGCGCCCCGGTGGCGACCGTGGTGGACGCCCGGGTGGTGATCGCGGTGGGCGTCCCGGCGGCAGCCGCTTCGGCGGTGACCGCGGTGGCGATCGCCGGCGCTAATCCGGCACAAACGCATGCTGAATCCGGCTGCCAGAACAGGCAGCCGGTTTTTTTTATTCTCTGCGGGCTTCAGTTGCCGTCCCCGGCGGCGTCATGGTGCCTTCACCCTCTCCGCCCGTGCTATAATTCCAGCAAGGAGACTGGCCCATGAAAATCCTGACCCCTGAACAGGAAGCCGTT
Organism: Anaerolineaceae bacterium; assembly: GCA_034428975.1. Taxonomy (GTDB): domain Bacteria; phylum Chloroflexota; class Anaerolineae; order Anaerolineales; family Anaerolineaceae; genus DAOUGY01. The sequence goes on from DAOUGY010000241.1 coordinate 4,185, forward strand.
TTACAGCACGAGCGCAATTTCCTCAACGATCTGCGCGTGCGGTTGGTCGATTTTGGCGCATCGCGCGAGGATATCGAAACCCTCGGCCAATCCATCCGCCAGTTGGACGATCTCT
>DAOUGY010000242.1:0-6712 GCA_034428975.1 Anaerolineaceae bacterium
CCAACAATTCCGGCCGCGCCATTTGCGCAATCATGCCCTGCCCGGTTTCAAAAAAGTACGGCAAGGCTTCGGCGGTCATACTCGCTGTGGCGGACAGCCGGTCGCGAATCATCTGGCGCGCGGCGTTGCCTGCTGTGATCCAATCCCCCACCACCAACGTCACCACCATCACCAACAGCAGCGGCAAAATGGTGTAGAAAAAACGGGTTTGCAGGCTGGCTTCCGAGGGTGAAGGTTGCAATTCAGGCGAAACATGCCACGTCAAGCGCGCAAACCGCCCCAAAATCTCGCACAGCAGCCCACCCAGCAATATTTCCGCCGAGCGCGTGACGATCACCGGCCAGGTGTTCGCCAGGGCAAAATCCATTCGCACTTCCACGCTGCCGCGAATATCAAAAAAGGTCGTCAGCATGGTCAACCCTGCCCCGGCTACCGCGACCAATAATGCCGCCACCAGCGGATGGCGCAGAAGGCCGTACGTCAGGGTGCGGTAGCGTTGGCGCACGGTGTGGCTGAACAGCAGAGCCAGCAGCGCCGTTTCCAGCGGGGTAAACAGGCTGTGGGTGGACCACAGGCTTACCAGCAGGCCGCCCACCAGGCCAAACAACACTCCGGCCAGCGGGCCGTACAGGCTGCCGGCCAGCATCCACGGCACAGCGCCCAAAATCAGCATCACCGGCGCAAAGGCTTCCACCGGCAGGTTGGGCCGCGCGATGGCAAAACCGGGCGACAAGATCACGCCCAGGAAGAGTGATGCCAATGGCAGCGCCACCAGCAAAGCGACCAAAACCAGGACATTTTGGCGGGTGAGCACCAGCGGGCGTTCCCACCAGCGGCGCAGCAGCAACACCACCCCGGCCAGCAATCCAACCCACCCCAACCAGCCCAGCCAATCGGCGGGCAGGATCATAAAGGGTGCGGATGTCAGCAGGGTTGTCAGGATTTGCATATAGGGCTCGCGCGACAGGATGGATTAAATTATAGCATTACATGGTCGGAGCGCCGGCGATCTCATTGACCATTTGGCAGTTTTGCCGCGCGGTTCCAATTTCGCCAGACCGAAGCGTACAACACATCCAGGCGTCCGGCTGTCACCGACATCACCCTGGCGGTCCATTCGTCCAGTTTTCGCCCGGCCGTCTCAAAGCATTCCTGTGAATAGGCCGCGCGCGCCTCAACGCTGCCGGCGGCCAACCCACTCGCTCCAGTCACAAAGGATTCTTCCAGTCCATCCCGCTCCTGTGCGTAGGCGGCCAATCGCGGCTGCAGGGCTTGCAGCGCCGCGCGATGCAGAGCTTCATGGCGCCACCACAGGCTCCCGGGGTTGAATTCTCCGGTTAATGCCGGACCCATATCCGGCAGGTCGCAGTCCAACCATACCGGCTTGAACACCGATGTGCAAGGGGCCGCTGTGGCCGTCACCCAGTGACTGGACACGCCATCCGCCAGCGCCGACACCAGCGAGCCGGTTGTCTGGCTGTTGCGCACCGGACCGAACCCGGCATGCATGCACACCTCCGCGCCCAGCACACCCCGGTCGGCGCGCCAGCCGGGCGCTCCGTGCATGCGCAGCACGCCAAAAGCGTCGCGCAAATCCACCGGCCCGGTCCGCCGCCGTAAGGCGCTCTCGGTGCAGCTCTGGCGGTACACACCGCGCCCCAGCGGCGTGTACAGTCGGTCACTGTAGGCTTTGCGAAAGTTGAAGGGTTCGTCGCGCCGCTGCCAGCCCATCTCCACCGCGTACGCTTGCACATCCGCCGAGGCGGCATCCCAGCCGTCCTCAATCGTCAACGCGTTGGAAATGCTGGCAATCTCCTGCACGCGCCGCGCCACCCACTGTCGACCGGCCGTCTCCAGCACCCACGCGCCGCGCGCATCCGCCAGAATAAAACTGTTGTCGTAATAAAAAGGGTGGCTGTATCCGCAGTTTCCACCCTGCCCGTGTCGTTCCAACAGGGTTGTAATCGTTGTCAGCGCCTCATCCGCCGTGCGGCTGCGTTCCAACGCCAGGCGCAGCAAGTCCATGCCGGTCAGCGTGGGGGTTTGGGTTCGCGGCACGCGCGTGAAGACGGCCTCATTACCAATCACCACCCCGTGTTCATTGGCGCCCATCTCTGCGCCCCACATCCAAAACGGCCGGCAAAGCAAAACCGCATGCGTATGCGTCACTTGTGGTATGTCCAAATAGGTACATCGCACCGTGCTGCCCGGCGCAAAATCCGCCGCGGGTACGCGCTCCACCTGTTGGGCTTCATTGGGTTCACGATCCGAATTTTTACCAAACAGCACACCGCCATCGCGGCGGACTCGACCGGTTACGACAAACGTATCACACATGGGCTCCTCAAGATTCCTGTATCGGCCATGAAAGGGTGATGGTGGTTCCCGAGTTCAGTTGACTGCGAATGCTCATTGTCGCGCCGGTTAGATCCGCCAGCCGACGGGTAATCGTCAGACCCAACCCGGTACCTTGTTGCTCATGTTTCTTTCGTTCAAATTGCACAAATCCGGCCAGATCGGCCACCTGCATGGCCGACATGCCGCGCCCGCGGTCTTCCACTTCCAAAACATAGCGCCGCTGGGACTCGTTCACCCGTGCGCTCACCACAATCGGGCTGCCCGGGTTTGAGAATTTCAAGGCGTTGTCCAGCAGTTCTTCCAGAATCTTATCCAAATGGGTCTCGGAGATGGGCACCGGCGCATCGGCGGTTTGCACCACCAGATCTTGCAGGCGATTCTCCTCGCGCAGTTTGACATGGCAATATTCGGTGACCAACGCTCCCGGCGCCAATGTCCGCGAAGCGCGCACTTCTGCCAGGCGCTGCTCATCGCCGGCGATCAGTTCCAATTCGGCAAAGAGCAGGTAATTCTGCACGCTGCGCAGCAGCCGCAGGGCGGACACATGAATATCGCGGCTGATCGTGGCCAGCTGTCCGGCTTCGATCACTCCGCCGCTGTCTTCCAGAATGTACTCGGTCAGACCAAGAATTACGCTCAAGGGCGTCAGGAACTCGTGCGGCAGTGATTGGGTGATGTTGTTGCGCAGCGATTCCATTTTCCGCTGGGCGTGCACAGCCAATTGATCCCGCTTCATCAGTCGCACTTGCACCGCCGTTAAAATCTCGTCCCGTGTGTAGGGCTTGACGATATAGTCGTCCGCGCCAAGGGCCATGCCGCGGCGCTGATCGGCTCGCTCCGACAGGGCCGTCAGAAATATGAACGGGATGAGATTGGTTTCCATTTGTCGCGAAAGCCGGTTGAGCACCGCAAAACCGTCCATTCGCGGCAACATGATGTCGCAAATAACCAGGTCGGGCAACTCCAGCGCCGCCAATTCTGCGCCCTGCTCACCATCGGCCGCACCCACCGCCTGATACCCCTCCTCCTGGAGCAGGGCAATCAGGTTCTCGCGGACATCAAATTCATCTTCAATGACCAGAATCTTCTTCATCGACGAATTCCCCCTGAATATCGGATTAGGCATGGGGCATTTCCGTGGGTAACACAATTTTGACGGTCGTACCCCGATGTTCCACCGAATGAATCTCTATTTTACCTCCAATCACGTCCAACGCTTCTCGTACAATGGGCCAGCCCCAACCCGCTCCAGTGACCCCCTCCGCATTGGAACCCCGGAAGAATGTTTCAAACAGGTGTGTTTGATCTTTCTCAGAAATTCCGATGCCCTGATCGTCCACAACCATGTCCACGCTATTCTCGCTGCGCCGCAGTTGAAGGGCCACCGTCGTACCCGCCGGAGAAAATTTCACCGCATTGGACAGGGTGTTTTCGACGATCGTGCGCACCAATCTCACGTCACTGACAATCGACAAAGGGTCCTCAAGAACGTCCAGGTAAAAGATATGTGCGTTGCGGTCATGCAAGCGAATCTCATCCAGAATCTCGCGGCATAATCCCGTCAGGTTCATCGTTCGGGATTCATACCGGTATTTATGGGCTTCAAAACGCTCCAGCGAGATGATTTGCGATAGCAGCTCGTCCATCCGTTGGGACGCCCCCTGAATGCGTTTCACATGTAGCATCCGCCGGTCGGTCGTCCATTTTTCACCGTAGTGTTCCAGCAATTCCGCCGATGACAGGATGGTGCTTAACGGCGTGCGAAATTCATGGGATGTGGTCGCCAGGAACCGGCTTTTGAGTGCGTTCAATTCCTGTTCCTGATCCAGCGCTTTTTTCAGCTCAAACTCAAACGTTTTGGTCGTGGTGATATCGCGCGCAATGCCCATCACGGAAGCCACACGGCCTTCTCCATCTGGGATCGGCACCAGTACGGTTCCAAGCCAGACCGTTCCGCGCGCCAAATTTACAGGGCTTTCGTACGATAGAGGTTGCCCTTCCCGGAAAGTTTGTTCCAGTCTCTTAGAAAATTCAGTCCGCGGGAAAGCGGAAAGCGCGTCAAAAATGGATTTGCCCAGCATGGATTCCAGGGGTTGGTCGACCGCCTGAGCGCCAAAACGGTTAATATATTCCAGGCGCATATCCGCGGAGGCAACAAAGATTAAATCCTGTGCGGCTTCTGCAAGCAATCGGTAGCGCTCCTCGCTTTTTTGCAACGCTTCCTGCTCCTCCCGCTGACGGGTAATGTCCTGGACAAACCCGTAAATTTCCTGCGGATTTCCTGCCGGGTCCTGTTTCAGCATACTGGCATCGCGAATCCATCGGATGTTGCCGCGGGCGTCGCGGATACGGTAATCTCCCTGCCAACTACCCGCTGTCAACACGGCCCGCATCCCCAGCATGACCGGAAGATCTTCGGGCAGGGTAATCTGGTTCCAGGTCTCCAGATCTGTCATGAACTGCTCCACGGGATACCCGAAAATCGTCTCAATGTTGCTGCTGATAAAGGTCATCGGGTGCGGATCGTGTACCCCGATCTTGTACAACACCATCGGGCTGACCGCCAGCAAGCGCTCCAATTGCTCCTGGGTGCCGCGCAGTTCTTCTTCCAATCGTTTTTGCGGTGTAATATCCCGTGCGATACCCAGCACATTCTGCAAGCGCCCCTGTGAATCCTCAACCGGCACCAGGCGGGTACCAAACCAGATTGGCACACCCCGCAGGTTCACTTTCTGCTCAACGTACATGGCCATGCGCATTCCGAGGAAGTTTTCCACACCCGGCTGAGATAGGGTGATGCCCAGCTCATTCAACACGCTCGACAAATTCCGACCCACCACTTCATGGACAGCAATCTGAAACACCTGGCAGGCATAATCATTGATGTAAATTAGTGTGCCTTGCGCATCTGTGAGGAAGATCAGGTCTTTGGCCGATTCCGCCAGGATGCGGTATTGCTCCCGGCTTTTTTTCAAATCCTCCTCATATTGCTTCGTTTCGGAGATATCTCGCGAAATCGACGTATAGACCCAAGCCGAATCCCCATCCTCACGATTCGCCAGAATGGACTGCGCCATCGGCACGATCCGCCCGGATCGGTTCAACAATTCCACTTCGCCGCGCCAGAAACCATTCTGGCGTGCCTGAGGCAGTATGCCATGCTCCATCAACTCGCGCATCCTCGGCGAATACAACGACAAGAAATCGACTGACCTGATTTCCTCCCGTTCGTCCAGTCCCAAGAAAGCCCGCCCGGCGCGATTCATGTAGCGGATCGGTTTACCCGGTGCGCCTGTGGCCACCATCAGTGGCATTTCCCATAGAATTTTCACCAACTGGTCGCGATGTTCTTCCGCCTGCGTGCGGTACTGACTTTCCCGCACCAATTTTTCCTGAATGGATTGCAAATCCCGTGTACCTTCTTCCACCCGGCGTTCCAACTGCGCGTTGGCCCGTTTCAATTCCTCCTGCAATGTCTTCTCCGTGGTGATGTCCACCATGACGGTGAAAATGCAGGGGCGTTGATCCATTTCCATCCATTCCATCGAAACCAGCGCGACACGTTTCTCGCCATTTCGCAGGTATGGTGTTTCCACCCGGTCTATTTTCCGTTTTTCGCTCAGGGCAGAAAACAGGGCTTCCACTTCGCCCGTCATGTCTTCAGACACCAGATCCAGATCCCGGATGGTTTTTCCCAATACTTCATCGCGCGTCCGGTCAAACATCTGAAGCATTGCCGTGTTGACATCCAAAAAGCGGTTGGTCACCTGGTCGATGATGGCCATACCAACAAAATGAGTGTGCAGCATCAATTCGGCATATTTCGAAAGGTTCGAAGGTTGCGCTTCCGGCAACCGTTGCACATCCAGTTCCGGCTTCTTCTCCAGCAATGAATCCACAGTTTGCAGCAGCAAATCCGCCATGTCTCCGATGGGCAGATAGGCCTGCATTCCTGGAAGGAGCAGGTGCGCCATGGCGTCCAAATTTTCAGGTTCGCCCAACACCAGCAAACGATTTGTCCCACCGGAAATCAGATCATGCAGCACAGCCAGGAACGGATATTCCATCACATCCCGAATACGGAACAGGATCAGATCGGGTTTTTGCAGATCCAGCGCTTCGTTAAGTATGCACGGGTCGCTGGCAAATACCCAGTTCACGCCGCCGGGTCGGGTGGCGAGTATGCGCCGGATCGACTCTCCTTCTTCCCGGCTTCCGCCTGTATACACCACACGAATCATCTGAGGCTGCATGCGTCTCCCTGAAAAAAGACCCGCCCGGGCAACAAGTCACAGGCGGATCCGATTTTTCTTCTACAGGCTGTCAATCAATTTCATCACTTGCTCAACCACCT
>DAOUGY010000243.1:0-4538 GCA_034428975.1 Anaerolineaceae bacterium
TTGCAAGGCCAGTGAAACAAACGCCACCAGGTCATATGTGTCGTCATCCGGCTGCGTCTGGCGCATCAGCGCCCGCAGCGCCAGCACAATGCTTTTGCTCAACCGGGTGCGTTCCTTCCCGGCACTGTCTGGATTAATCACCCGACTCAAATGCATCCTCCCGTTATCAAAATAGCCACCGAAGTGCAGATTATATCCCATTATTGACTTCAATTCCGCTTGCGCTTATAATTTCTGCGCCACCAGGGGAAGTGCTGGAATTGGCAGACAGGCATGACTTAGGATCATGTGTCGCAAGGCGTGCGGGTTCAAGTCCCGCCTTCCCCACTTCCGAACACAAAACATGAAAAGGATAATGACATTGAAAATCGAAACCCACCCTCGCGACGATCAGCAGATCAAAGTGATCGCAGAACTCGAAGCCGACGCGCTGGAGAAGTTCAAACACCAGGCCGCTCGCAAAATTGCCCAACAGGCCAAAATCCCCGGCTTCCGCCCCGGCAAGGCCCCCTACGCTGTCATCCAGCGCATGTATGGCGATGAAGCCATCGAAGAACAGGCCATGGAACTGCTCGTCGATGATGTGTACCCTAAAGTAATTGACGAAGCCCAGATCAACCCCTCCGGTCCCGGCTCGCTCGAAGAAATCATCAGCCGCACGCCGCCCACTCTGGCCTTCATCATCCCACTCGAACCCGAAGTGGTTCTCGGCGATTACAAATCGATCCGGGCCGAATACGCTCCTGCTCCGGTAACCGATGAAAACCTCGAAGAAGCCCTCAAGCGCGTTCGCACCAGCTATTCCACCGCCGAACCCGTCGAACGCCCGGTTGAAAAAGGCGATCTGGTCTACTATCAACTAACCGGCAAACACGTGAACCCGGCCGAAGGCGAAGACCCCGAGCTGATCAAACCGTCGCCCATGCAGTCGATCATTGGCGAAAGCACCGTGTCGGACGACAACTGGCCGTTTGAAAACTTCTCCGAAAACCTCATCGGCATGTCAGCCGGTGAAGACAAGACCTTTGAATACACCTACCCCACCGACAGCACCTTTGACCGCCTGGCCGGAAAGACTGTCGAGTTCACCATCCATCTCACCAGCATCAAACAGCTGCACATGCCCGATCTGGACGACACCTTTGCCCAGAGCATGGGCGGTGAGTTTGAAACGATGGACCAGATGCGCGATGCCCTGCGCAAACAGCTCGAGGATACGCAGAACCACGAGTATGAGCACGATTATTATGACAAACTGGTCGACGTCCTCGTCAGCCAGGCCACCGTCAAGTACCCGCCTCACATGCTCGAAGAGCAGACCGAGCGCACCCTGAACAGCTTCCGCGAGAACCTTGCCCGCCAGCACATGGACCTCGACTCCTACCTGAAGATGGTGAAAAAGGACTTGAGCACGCTGGTGGAAGAGGAAATCAAACCCATCGCTGAAAATCGCCTCAAGCAGTCGCTGGTTCTGGATGAGGTTGCCCGCGTTGAAAATATCCAACTGGGCAAGGAAGAGCTGGAAATGGCCTTCCATCAAACCGCTCAGGAAATCACCTCCGCGCCGGACTTCAAAGACCTGCAAAAGAAGACCAAACCCGAGCAGTTAGCCAACGCCATCGCCATGGAAGCCGCCAGCCGCCTGCTCAATCGCCGCGTTCTCGAACGCCTGAAGGCCATCGCCACCGGCGAAGCCGACAAACCCGCTGAAGAGACCGCAGAAACAGCCGAAACCGCCGCCGAAGAAGAACCCAAAGCGGAATAACGGCCGTGCCGGATGCAGACCGGTAAAACTGCACTGTGGAACCAAAAGGAGACAGAATGGCTATTCCTGATTTCAAATCCGTGATCCCCATGGTCATCGAATCATCCGGCCGTGGCGAACGCGCCTACGACATCTATTCGCTGCTTCTGAAAGAGCGCATCATCTTCCTTGGCACCCCCATCGACGACCAGGTCGCCAACCTGATCGTTGCGCAACTGCTCTTCCTCAGCCATGAAGATCCCGAGCGCGATATTCAGATGTACATCAACTCACCCGGTGGGCAGATCTATGCCGGCCTGGCGATCTACGACACCATGCAAATGATCCCCAACAAGATCAGCACCGTGGCCGTGGGCGTCACCGCCTCCTTCGGCACCGTTCTGTTGGCCGCCGGCTCCAAGGGCAAACGCTTTGCCTTGCCGCACGCCACCATCCACATGCACCAACCGCTCGGCGGCGCCCAGGGTCAGGCCTCCGATATCGAAATTCAGGCTCGCGAGATCTTACGCCTCAAGGCCCGCCTGAACGAAATCATGTCCAACAACACCGGTAAACCGCTGGACGTCATCGAACGTGACACCGAGCGCGATTTCTACTTGGATGCCCAGCAGGCGGTGGATTACGGCCTGGTGGATCAAGTGCTGCAAATCAACAAGAAGTGAATCTCTGAATGAGCAAGCAACAAGCCGGATGGCTTTTCGCTGTCCGGCTTGTTCTTATGCAGGAGCAAGCCCATGAGTCTTCTTCAACCCATCCGCGCGCTAATTTTGGATATGGACGGCGTTTTATGGCGCGGCGGTCAGCCGATTGGGGATTTACCTGCCACGTTTGAGCTCATCCGCAGCGCCGGTCTGAAGGTCATTCTGGCCACCAACAACTCCACCCAGTCGGCTCCGCAGTTTATCGAGCGGATGCAGGGCCACGGGGTGACGCTGGAACCCTGGCAGGTGATCAACTCCTCTATGGCGGTCGCGTCCATGCTGCACAAACGCTTTCCGCAAGGCGGCGCGCTCTACATCATCGGCGAATCCGGCCTGGTCTCCGCCCTCAAAGAGCAAGGCTTTTACCATTCTGCCGAAGGCGCGCAGGCCGTTGTGGCCGGAATGGACCGTCAGATCACCTATGAAAAACTCAAAATCGCCACCCTGCTCATTCGCGCCGGACTGCCCTTCTATGGCAGCAACCCTGACCGAACCTATCCCACGCCGGAAGGGCTGATTCCCGGCGCAGGCACAGTGCTGGCTGCCATCGCCGCGGCCACCGATGTTGAGCCGGTCATCGCCGGCAAACCCAGCCCCTACCTGTACCAGTTGGCGTTTGATCGGCTGGCCTTACCCAAAGAGCATGTGCTGGCGGTCGGCGACCGGTTGGAGACGGACATCATCGGCGGATTCAACGCCGGCTGCCCTACCGCGGTGGTGCTCTCCGGCGTTTCCACTCCGCAGCAAATTGCCGCGTTCCACCCTCAACCGGACCTCATCGCCGAGGATTTGCACAGTTTGGTGCAAAGCCTGTTAAAATGAAATCACAATGAATGTGGACACTCTTCCGTTAATCTACGATCTGGACTTGCCGGAACTGGAAACCGCCCTCAAGGCACTGGGCGAGCCGGCTTTTCGCGCCCGTCAGATCTGGCAGGGGTTGTACCAGCAGTTGTACGCCTCGCCCGATGCCTTCACCACCCTGCCGCGTGCCCTGCGCGAAAAACTGGCGCAGTCGTTTCGGTTTGCGTCACTCACCCCCGGCGCTGTGCTGCGCTCCAGCGATGGCGAAACGATAAAAACCCTTTTCCATCTGCCCGACCAGCGCGCCATCGAAGCCGTGCTGATGCGCTACAATCGCCGCAGAACACTGTGCATTTCCAGCCAGGCCGGTTGCGCCATGGGCTGCGTCTTCTGCGCCACCGGTCAAATGGGCTTCAAGCGCCACCTGTCCAGCGGCGAAATCGTCGAACAGGTGCTGGTATACGCCCGGCAGCTCAAGGCCGAAGGCGAAGTCGTCACCAATGTGGTCATCATGGGCATGGGCGAACCCTTCCACAATTATGAATCGACCCTGGCCGCCATCGACCGGCTGAACCACCCCGACGGCCTCAACCTCGGCGCGCGCCGCTTCACCATCTCCACAGTGGGATTGGTTCCGGCCATCCGCCGCTTTGCCGATGAAAAACGCCAGGTCAATCTGGCCATCAGCCTGCACGCCTCCAACGACGAGCTGCGTTCAAGTATGCTGCCGATCAACAAGCGCTACCCCATCGCCGAATTGATGGACGCCTGCCGCTACTACATCGATCAGACCGGCCGCCGCCTGACCTTCGAATGGGCTCTGATTCAGGGCGTCAATGATACGCCACAGGTCGTGCAGGAGTTGGCCGGTTTGCTCAAAGGCATGTTGTGCCACGTCAATGTCATTCCCCTCAACCCCACCCGCAAATTCGCCGGGAAAGCCACCCCCGTCGCCCGCGCCGAGCAATTCCGCCAGGAACTGGAAAAATATGGCATCCCCTGCACGGTGCGCATCCGCCGCGGCATCGATATCCAGGCCGGCTGCGGTCAATTGGCCACCGAGGCTGCCGCGTCCGTCTAATCCCTTTCACCACATGGTATAATGGCACGCTATGGCAGATTTCTTCAGTAAATGGATGCAAGGTCTGGAACGAACGCGCAAAGCCACCTTCGGGCGGCTGGCCACGCTGTTCGGCGCCACCGATATCACCAACGAAACCTGGGACGAGCTGGAATCGCTGCTCATTCAGTCCGACATGGGCATCGCC
>DAOUGY010000244.1:0-38592 GCA_034428975.1 Anaerolineaceae bacterium
TGAAGTTGCCGGTCGTGCCGCCGCACCAGTCGATGCCGCCTCCGGTATAGCTCCAATCCGGCGAACCGTAGGGCTGCAAGTTGGTGCCGTTGCGCACAGTCAGGTCTTGAATCGTCACGCTCACCCCGACGTTGCAGAACGGGTTCGCGGCAATCACCTTGTCCAGGTCGTTTGCATCAATCACCGTGTTCATCATCCCGGCGCCCTGCAAGATCAGGCTGTCGTGAATATCCAGGTCGCCGGTGGCGTTGTTGTCCTCATTGATCCCACCGATATTGGCCAGGGTCAACACGTAGTTACCGGCAGGCAGCGTGATCACATCCAAGCCAGAGCCCGCCGGGCAGCCACTGAACGCGGCGTTTGTGTTGGCTGCTGTGATGGCTTCGCGCAGCGAGCAATTGGCGCCGGTTCCGTACTCATCCGCCGTGGTGTTTACGGTGATAGTGGACGCCAGAGGCGCCGCCGAAACACGCGCCGCGGGTTGTAAGGTCAGCGCAATGACCAGCGCAACCACCAGCAGGATTTGCGCCGAAAGGATGGGGGAATGTTTGGTGGATTGGAACGGCATGAGATGCGACCTCCTGATTGCAACCGGCACCGGGTGGAGTGCCATTTAACCGCGCGGTGGAAAGATTCCGAGCAAGGCTATGATAAAGTTCACCGTGAGATACGGCATGAGATTGTTGTGCGGCATGTTGCCGCCCGTCAGTGCGAGCGCTTGCGGACTCATCGTGGTATTGGCAGCGCCGCTGGAATAGCGTGGCGGCGGCGTGCGTCCGCTCAAGGTGCCCCAGGCCGCCCCGGATGGATTCGGCGTGTTGCTGGTATTGGATGCGCTGATGGTGTGGGAATGCGTCGGAATCTCGCTTTGCAACAGGGTTACGCTTTCACTGCCGCTCATCTCGCCCTGATCGCGCAGGGATAAGCCCGGACCCTGCCCAAACATCACCGGAACGCGCCCCTGAAAATTGGGGAGCGCAAAATTGGATTTACCGTTGCCACCGTACATTGTGCCCACCAATGAAAAGAGCGCCGTGTTTTGGCTGATGGGCAGAAGCTGACCGTCACAAAACGCCCAGCCGGTCGGGGCGAAATTGAACCCAACCATGCGAATTTCCGCGACAAAGGGATCGCTCATCACCGCCTCCTAAGATCTCGAAGGGAATATGCCCGTCAGGGCAATGATGAAATTCAGCACCAGATAGGGCTGCATGTTGTTATGCGCCTGAGATCCACCCGCATTACCACCTGTGGAAGCCAACATGCCGGCATTCGGCGCGGAGGCATAGGCACCCGCGTTGGCGGCAAACAAATTCCCCGCCGCCGATCCAACATCCGGTGCGGCAGTACTGGCGCCGACATAATGCATATGCTGGGGCAGTTCCGACGTGATCAGCGTGTGGGCTTCTTCACCACCGCGCTCGCCTTGCGTAAAATTCCCATCCCGATGGACCGGCACGAGCCCGCGAAAATCAGGCAGCGCGAAATTCGTCTGTCCATTGCCGCCATAGGTCGTTCCCAACAGGGAGAAAAGCGCCTGGTTCTGAGCAATCGGCAATAATTGGCCGTTGCAAAATGCCCAGCCTTTCGGAGGAAAATTAAAGCTGATGATCTTGATCTCACCGAAAAATGGTTCGGTCATGGCATGCTCCTGCTAAGTCTGTGACGGATAAATCCCATCCACGCGAATGATGAAATTAACCACCAGATAGGGTTGCATGTTGTCATGCGGCTGGCTGCCCCCGGTGGGTTGGACTGCATTGGCGCGCATGGCATTCAACGTGCCAGCCGGCCCAACGTCATACTGATTCTGGCCGTTGTTGTTCCACACGGCGTTGGCCGGGCTGGATTTTTTGCCCGTCGTGCCGCCGGAATTGGCCATCGGCGTATGGCTGTGTGCTGGAATTTGTGGAACGGTCAGCGTCACCGCCTCCACACCGCCTTCCTCAGCAAGCCAGTGTCCATTCCCCTGATGAACAGGCACCCGTCCTTGCAAATTGGGCAGGGCAAAGGTAGTCTGCCCGTCCCCGCCATACGTGGTGCCGATCAGGGAAAAGAGCGCATCATATTCGGATATTGGAAGGATGGCTCCATTGCAGTACGCCCAGCCGAGCGGTGCAAAATTCCCGGCAAACATGCGAATTTCGCCAATAAACGAATCTCCCATGGATTATCACTCCTTGATCAGGCGGTTGAAGACGGCTTCGTAGGTCACCTTTGAACGCTTGGCGGTCAAGCCGACCGGAACGAGGAAAATCGAAAACGGTTCGCATCCTTCACAACCCAGTGTATATATTTGTTGAGGAAGGACAACCTGCGCCGAACCTTCAAATTCCAGTGAGAACTGCTCCATGCCGGGGATAACCCTGTACTCCTGTATGCGCACCAAAGTCAACGGATAGACGCTCGCATCCTCCAGCGTCGTTTCGAACGTCCGATTCAACAATCCGCTAAAAAGCGCTTGGGTCAGGTCCTGCATGCTCGCCACCTCCACAGGGTCAATAAAAGAAAAGCCGCTCACGGTTATTCCCGGACGGCTTTCCAGAGCATCTCCATATAAATTCCCGCTTGCGTGCCCGTCTCTTCAAACCCCAGGCGCTGATACAGGCGGTACGCCGGGTTGAAGCGTTCCACGTGCAGGCGCACCGCTTTGCCCGACGTTCGCGCCTCGTCCAATAAATCCTGCATCAACTGCGTTCCCAGGCCCTGCCCGCGATACTCCGGCAGAAGCGCAATATCCATCAAATTAATCTGCTGATCGGGGGAACGGTCCACCACCATCCGCCCCACCGGGGCATCATCCAGCATGATGACCCACCAACCGGCCTTGGGAGAATAGGTGGTGTAATGCGTGCGCTGGGCGTGGAACTGCATTCGCAGGAAGGCTTCTTTTTCCTCGGCGTTCCATTGCACCATCGCCATCTCCCCGGCACGCGTGCTGGCATACACCTGGAATGAAAATTCTTCATCCGGCGCCTGGAACGGTCGGAGGCCTGGGTTTCCGTGCAATGCAGTCATCGATGGATCACCGCGCGGACGATCGCCGCGCTTTTACACATGGGGATATGCTGTATTGTAGCATAATTCTCCTGGATTTTTCACAAAAAGCGTACATTATTCACACCGATTTATTATTTTCTGCTATGCGAATAGCGCGACCGCCTGCCCGGCAACCGGCCGTGATATAATCGGTCGCATGATTGCTCCCGAGCACAGCGCCTATTCAACATTTCAACACGAGCGCCGCACCCTGTGGGAAAACATCGCCGCACAGCCCCATCGCTGGAAAGGCGGAAACACCTACCACCGCCGATTGCGGCAGGTATTTTGCCACCTGGTGCCGCCAGGCAAGCGGGTGCTGGAAGTCGGCTGTGGCGGCGGTGATCTGCTGGCAGCCGTGCAACCGTCCGACGGGCTGGGCATCGACTTTTCCGAAACTCAGGTGCGCCGCGCCCGTCAGGCTCACCCGCATTTGCGCTTTGAGCCAATTGACGCGCACGACTTTGTTTCGCCCGGTGAAACGTTTGACTTCATCATCCTGTCCGATCTGGTCAACGATCTATGGGATGTGCAAACCGTACTGGAGCGCGTTCGCGCGGTGTGTTCGCCGCACACGCGCATCATCCTCAATTATTACTCACGCCTTTGGGAAGCGCCGCTCAGCGCCGCCAAAGCATTGGGCCTGGCCAAACCAGCCCTGCTGCAAAACTGGTTGACCCCCACCGATATCCATGACTTGCTGACCCTCTCCGGTTTTGAGGTCGTGCGCGCCTGGCGCGAGGTGCTCTTCCCGCTGTCCGTGCCGTTGGTGGAGCCGCTTTTCAACCGCTACCTGGCGCATTTGTGGCCGTTTACCGCTTTCAATCTAACCAACTTCACACTGGCGCGCCCCACGCCGGTCGTGCCGCCGCCCGCCATCCCGCCGCAGGTTTCGGTGATCGTACCGGCGCGCAATGAAGCCGGCAATATCCCCGCCATTTTTGCACGCACGCCCGAAATGGGCGCCGGCACCGAGCTGATCTTTGTGGAAGGCGGCTCCAGCGACAACACCGTCGCCGCCATCGAGCAGGCCATCGCAGAACACCCACAGCGCGGCGCGCGTCTGCTGCGCCAGACCGGCAAAGGCAAAGGGGATGCCGTGCGGCTGGGCTTTAAAGAAGCCCGCGGTGATATCCTGATGATTCTGGACGCCGACCTGACGGTGCCGCCCGAAGATCTGCCGCGCTTTTACCGCGCGCTGGTGGAAGGAAAAGGGGATTTCATCAACGGCGTGCGTCTGGTGTACCCGATGGAGAAGAACGCCATGCGCTTCTTCAACCTGCTGGGCAACAAGTTCTTCTCGGCGGTGTTTTCGTGGCTGCTTGGCCAACCGGTGAAGGATACGTTATGCGGCACCAAGGTGTTATGGAAGAGCGATTACGAAACCATCGCCGCCAACCGCGCTTATTTTGGTGATTTTGACCCCTTTGGCGATTTTGACTTGCTGTTTGGCGCGGCGCGGCTCAACCACAAAATCATCGACCTGCCCATCCGCTACCGCGAACGCACCTACGGCAGCACCAACATTTCACGCTGGTCGCACGGCTGGTTGCTGCTGCGCATGGTGGCCTTTGCCGCGCGCCGCATCAAATTCAAGTAATCCGCTTCCCCCGTCATCCTTGTTCCTGTCACAGGTATATCCGAAATCATCAAAGCAGCCATCAACAACACCACGGAGAGGGTAATCCCCCCCTTCTCCGTGGTGTTTATCCAATGAGTCCTCACGCAAAGATCAAGGCTTTAACGATTCATCGCCGCGTCTGCTGCGTCGCCGGGATTAACGGATCTTCGAATTTTTCTCCATACTATTTACAGCCGCTCAAATCCAACAACCAGCGAAACTCATCGCGCGTCAGATCCGCCGGGTCAGGCTGGCGATATTCTTGCACCTTCTTCACACAGGGTAGCATCAACGCGGCCTGATCGGCCGGGCCGAGCGCATCCCAATATTGGTCATCCACATAAGCGTAACGGAATCCGGCTTCCAGCAATCGCTGCGGGGTCGGCGAAACAACCAGGTTCACCCATTCCGGCTTGGGCACGTACCAGGTGGAATAAGCGTTGGTCAGGCGTGCGAAAATCGTCGCCGGGCGCGAGGGCACATTATCAAAAATCAGCGCATCGGGTTCCAGCTTGTTCCAATATGCGCGCTGCATGCGCGCGTCAATCGGCTCTATAAAGTAGGTTGCCACCGGTTTTTGCGCCGCAATCAACTGCATGCCAAACAGCACCATGCCGCCCATCACGGCCATCACCCCCAGCCCGGCAGCCGCCGCTTTAATCATCTGCCCGCGCCGCGCCGCCCACAACCACACCAGGGGGAAGGCCCAGAATTTGCACATCCCCAGGAAGAGATACAACCGCCCGGTGGCGCTCGGGCCGGCGTTGCCTTCATACATGAAGAATAACGCCCCCAGGCTGATCAACCCGCCCACCATGCCGGTCACTTCCGGCCAGCGCCGCGAGCGGTACGATTTGACCGCATAGGCCGCAATCAGCGGCAGCGCCAGCAGCACCGGGCCGATATCCAGCAGCGCCACCAGCAGCGTGGCCGGGTCGAACAACGAGAGCCGGCCAAAGTGCGCGCTGACCAACGTTGGCGGCCAGTGGAAACCGAACTTCAACGAGAAGTATGAATTGGAGAGCTCCTCACCAAGTAAGCCGGACACCAGGCGTTGGAACGCCGAAGAGAGCAGCCCGCCTTGCAGCACGATCAACACGCGCGAAACCACCACCACGCCCAGCCAGGCCAGCAGCGAGCGCGGAATGCGCCAGGTGCGGTTGCGCAGCATATGGAAAAGCGTCACCAACACCCAGGCCACCGTGGCGACCACCGTGCCTACTTCGCCGCCCAGTCCCGCCGCCGCATATAGCAGCGTGGTAAGCACAAAGGCCTGCCAGCCCTGCCAGCGGTTGACCGTCAACAGAATCACCACCCCGGCCGATGCGATGTTGCCGCCCCCTCCCAGGTTCATCACGCCCGCGCCCATGCTGCTGGACAAAAACGCAAACGGAAAGCCCAGCGGCCCGCCGCCTTCAATCGCCCAGGTGCGCGTCAGCGCAGACGCCAGATCGGGCGCGGTTTGCGCCCCGCTGCCCATCATCTCCACCCGCCCCGAAATGGCCTGCACCACGCCGGGTGGCAGCAGCAGCAACAGCCAGCGCGTGCCAGTGGCCAACACGGAGAAAATGGAGCCCAGCACGCCGGCCAGCGTGCTCCTGGTCAGGCGGCGCACCCACAGGTAGGCCATCATCATCGGCAGCGCGATGGTCATGGCGCGCGTCAAGTCCAGCGCCGTCCACGGCACAATATCGGCGATGCGCATGATCTGCGCGGCGTACAGCAGTTGGCCGTAGTGATAATCGAACTCCACGCCGGGGTCCAGGCTGAAATGCGGCGGAACATCCCCGGCGGCCAATTGCGATGTGATGGGGATGTTCTGGTAATCGTCAAAAATCGCCAGGCCGCGATTGATCGAGAAGAACACAACCACCAGCAGCCCCAGGCACAGCAGCTGCCGCCAGGCGATGGGAATGCGCAGCAAGCCGCGGGCCGGATTGTGCGCGCTCAACCAAAAAACGGCACCCAACAGCAGCGTCAGCGCAGCCGCCAGGTAAAAAGCCGGCAGAACGGGCAGAATTTGCGCCAATCCGTTGGCCAGCAGGTTTTCGATGATCAACCCGACCACAATACCCGAGAGCATCTCTTCGTTGGGGCGCACACGGAATGCCGACCGCACCAGCCAGATGCCGCCCACCGCGGTAGCCGCCAACCAGACCATCAGCCCCAGGATATATTGCAAATTGGACAGCACAGCCGCCATGGCTTCACCTCAAGACAGGGGATCATCACCGCCGGGGATCCGGCGAACTTTTGGATAGGGTTGTTTCGATTATACAGGAAGACCGCTCGGATCGTCAGCGCTCATCCGCCTGCCGCTCGCGTGCCTTGAATCATTTTGAGGAAAGCATCCAAAACGCGCGGATCGAACTGCGTGCCGCGCCGTTCACGCAGGTAGTTAAGCACGGCCGGTTCGCTCCAGGCCGGGCGGTACGGACGGTCGGAACGCAGCGCATCCCACACATCCACCACCGAGAAGATCCGCGCCGCCAGCGGAATTTGCTCATTTTTCAATCCGCGCGGGTAGCCGCTGCCGTCCCAGTGTTCGTGATGGCTGTACGGAATGTCCAACGCGCCGGCCAAAAAACGGATGGGCGCCAGCATTTCGTATGCGAAGCGCGGATGCAATCGCATGGTTTCCCACTCGGCGGCAGTCAACGGCCCGGGCTTGAGCAAAATATGATCGGGAATGCCCACCTTGCCGATATCATGCAGCAGCGTGCCGCGCCGGATGTGCACCATCTCGTCTTCCGCCACGCCCAGTTCAGCCGCCAGGCGCAGGGTCATTTCGGTGACGCGCTGGGTGTGACCTTCCGTTTCGTGATCGCGCAAATCCAGCGCACGTGACCACCCTTCAATTGTGCGTTCATAGGCTTCGTGCAATTCCAGGTTGGAGGTTTCCAATTCCTGGAAGAGTGTGGCATTGCGAATGGCGACCGCCGCCTGATTGGCAAACCCCACCACCAGGTTGGCGTGTTCGGGTGTGTAAAAATGGGGCACGGAATGATCCAAAATCATCAGGCCAATCACGCGATCGCGCACAATCAACGGAACCCCCATCCAACAACGAATGTATTCGCTGCCGTCGTACAGATCCCAACGCGAGTCTTGATGGGTGTCGGGGATGATCACCAATTTACCGGACAGCACTTCACGGATATGTTCCAACTGGTCCATGCGCCGCAGGAAGGGCGCGATTCCGTCTTGATTGATGGCCCGTTGCGCCGAAATATGGGCGCTCGGGCCGTCGGTCAGAACGATCATCGAGCTGTCAAACGGTACCACGCGCTCCAGG
The DNA here is from genome assembly GCA_034428975.1 of Anaerolineaceae bacterium. GTDB lineage: Bacteria > Chloroflexota > Anaerolineae > Anaerolineales > Anaerolineaceae > DAOUGY01. The sequence goes on from DAOUGY010000244.1 coordinate 7,956, forward strand.
TGTGTCAAGATGCGGTCGATGACCTGCTCCAAATCCAGCGTAGAGGTCAACTCGGCGCCGGCATCTCGTAAATGTTCGGCTTCCTTCCGGCGGGCGCGTTCTGCGTCGAGCAGTTGCAGCCGGGCGATAGCCGTGCCCAATTCTCCAGCCAGCACCTGCAATACCCGCTCGTCTTCTTCGCTAAACGCATTGATCTGGCGCGATTCGGTGTTGAGCACGCCAAACACGCGCTCCCCCACCCGAATCGGCACGCACAATTCCGAGCGGGTCTCCTCATCGGAAGCAAAGTAGAGTTCGGACTCGCTCACATTTCCAATGCGCAGCGGCCGGGCATTGCGTGCCACCCAGCCAACCATGCCGGTATCGATGGAAATATCGATCGGTGGATGCTCCGCGCTGGTGTGATAGTATGGATGCACGCGCAGCCGTCCGGCCGCCTCCTCCAAAATCATGACGCCAAAATCATGGGTGAAAAGCAGTTGCCCCACCACGCGCGTTGTGATTTGCAGCAGTTCATCGAGGGATTCTGCACCGGCAGCCGCCTGGGCCACTTCATGCAGGGCGGTCAGTTCATCCACGCGGCGATTCAGCGCGGATTCGGCTTGCAAGCGACTGGTGATGTCTTCGGCAACCACCAACGCGGCATTGCGCCCGCCAAATTCGAGCGTGTGCGACGTAATCTGGACAAAAATGATGCGCCCGTCCTTCAGCCGGTGACGCCAGGGGAACGACTTTTGCAGCACCGGTCGCTCCTGAGCCACATCGTCCAGTAACAATTGAACATCTTCCGGCGGACGAATATCCGGCAGGCGCATGCCCATGAATTCCTCCCGGGTGTACCCGTAGCGGCTGATGGCGGCATCGTTCACCTGCAGGAAAGCCAGCGTGTCCAAGTCATACACCCACATGGGCAGCGGATTGTTGGTGAACAACAGGCGGAAGCTCTCTTCGCTTTCGCGCAACCGGCGCTCGGCGGCTTTGCGCTCGGTGATATCCACCGATGTACCCAACCCGGCCGGTTGACCCCCATAATCAATCACCGCCGCGGTGAAGTCCAGGTCGCGCACGGTGCCATCCTTGCGCAGCAGGCGTAGTTCGTAGCGCGTCGCCGCCGGTTCGCCGCGCTGACGCGCCAAACCGCGCTCGCGCACCATGTCTCGGTCGTCCGGGTGAACCACGTCCCAGAACCGCGTGCACAACAGCTCATCGCGATGGTATCCGGTAAGCTCCTCAGCCGCCCGGTTGACATACACAAAAAAATCGCCCTGATAAATGAAGATCGCGGCAGTGGTTGATTCGGCCAGCGAGCGGAACTTACTCTCGCTTTCCCGCAACGCCGCGACCATCTTCTCATTTTCGTTGACGCGCTCCTGAATGGTATCCGCCATGATGTTCATGGCGCCGGCCAGCCGGTCCAACTCCGCCAGGCCGGTATGGTCGCCGGCACGCGTCGACAGGTCACCGTCCGCCAGCGCACGCGTCACCTGCACCAGATCATGCGTGCGGCGCACCACCAACAACTGCCCGCCCACCAGCGCAGCGGCCAGCGCCAACACAGCCACCAGGCCCAACCCGATCATGCTTTGCGTAATGGCCGCGGTCGACAGCGAATTGATATATTGCTGCGGGACGCCGATCACGATAAACCCTGGAGAAGCCTGGCCGTTGGTGGAGAAGTCAGTGAACGCATTCAAGCGATCCACGCCGTCCAAACCAGTCCCACGGTAATTGCCAGTGCGTTGGTTCAGCACGGTTTCCACCAGGCGGGTATCGGTAACTTCGGACAATGGAATCTTTCCACTATCGCCAAAGCGCGCCAAAGGAACCCCCCGGGGATCCAGAATGGTGAACGCCAGACCGGGCGGTAAATGCAAATCACTGATAAGGGTATAAAGCCATTCCAGATTGAGTGCGGCGGTAAACACGCGCGTCACCGAACCGCCTTCCACCACCGGCAGAGCCAGCACCAATACGGGGCGCCCGGTAATCCGGCTGATGATGAAATCACCAACCGCGTATTCGCGCGTGGTCACCGCCCGTTGAAAATACGTGCGGTCGCCCAATGGCAGCCCAACTTCGGTGGGGTTGGCGCTGCAGAACACGTTTCCCTGCGCATCCAGGACAGCCAGGTTTGAAAATCGATCGTTCTGTTGAATCTGAACGCTCAGGAAATCAGCGCAGGCCGTCTGATCGCTTCCGGAAACCTCCGGCACGCGCTGCAGAGTGGCCAGTAAGATCCGGCCTTCCTGCTCCAAATGACTCAACTCGTGGCGCACCAACTCCGTCATGCGCTGCAGTTCCGCCAGGTAATTTTCCTGACGTTTTTGGCGCTGATTTAATCCATCAATCAAAATAAACCCCAGCGCTGGAAGGACAGAGAACAGCACGAGGAGAAGTAGACTGGCTCGAAGGGTGAGATTGCGCCTGGATGACATAATCCGGTACTCGGTCGAATTCCTTTGGTCACATCCATTGTAATGAAGAAAACGATATTTGCGAAACAATTCACGATCTCAAAACATTACAGATCCGTAGGTTTATAAGCCAATTCGCCTATACGGCCTTGATGAAATGGCGCTTTACCATGCCCGTGTTTCGATTATAATCGGACAAAGTTAGTGGGATTTGCGAAATCCTTCCCACCGTTCTGCCGGCTGCACACCGGCATCCATTTCTCATTCGGAGGTACCGCATGGCAACACAATCTGCATCCAAAGTTCTAACCATCACTGACCCGCCGATTGCCCAGAAGCTGCTGAACAGCCCCAGCTGGGCGTGGCTGTGGTTAATTGCCCGCGTCTATTTGGGTTACACCTGGCTGACATCCGGTCTGGAAAAGATATCCAATCCGGCATGGGTGCAAACCGGCGAAGCCCTGAAAGGTTTTTGGGTTCGTGCCGTCGCCATTCCGGAAGCGCCCACCCGCCCGGCCATTGCGTTTGACTGGTATCGCGCCTTCATTCAGTCCCTGCTCGATAGCGGCGCCTACACCTGGTTCGCCAAGCTGGTGGTTGCCGGCGAACTGCTGATCGGCATTGCCCTGATCCTGGGGATCTTCACCGGCATCGCCGCCTTCTTCGGTGGATTTATGAACTGGAACTTCATGATGGCCGGTTCCGCCAGCACCAATCCGTTGCTGTTCGTCATCGCCATCCTACTCATCCTGGCCTGGAAGACTGCCGGCTGGTGGGGTGTGGATCGCTGGCTGCTCCACACGCTTGGAACGCCCTGGCAACCCGGCCGCCTGTTTGACAAGAAGAGCACGCCGCCCGCGGCCTGAAATCGCATCTATCCATCCCTCCCTGAAGATGCCGGAAGCCAACCCTTCCGGCATTGTGTTTTAATCCGCAGCCCACAACGCGCCGGTTTTCAGGTACACTCAAATAAGCCCGGGGTGGATGCACCATCCACTTTGCTGGAAACCAGCACAATCCCCAATCCAATATCAGGAACGTCCCATGTTCGACGATATTTTTCAAATTTTCTTTTTGGCCGGGTTGATTGGTCTGGAGACCATCCGCTTCCCGCACCGCATGCGCAACAAACGCGCGCGCCGCGCCGGCACCGCCGGCCAAAGCTACGCGTCGGCGGTGGACATTGTGCTGGACCTGATCTCGTTTACCGGATCCGAAGTGCTGCCGGTGGTTTTCATCTTCAGCCGGTCTTTCGATTTCGCCACGTACTCGCAGCCGGTCGGGTTGGGCTGGCTGGGAGTGCTCCTCTTCGCCGCCGCGTTGCTGCTCCTGCGGCGCGCCCACCGCGATCTGGGCCTCAACTGGTCGCCTTCGCTGGAGCTGGCGGCAACCCAAAAACTGGTCACCACCGGCATTTACAGTGTCATCCGGCATCCCATCTATGCCGCGGTCTGGCTGGCTTCGTTGGCGCAGGCTGTGCTGCTGCACAACTGGGTAGCCGGTTTCAGCGGGCTGGTCACCTTCCTGCCGGTGTTCATGGTGCGTCTACATAAAGAAGAACGCATGATGATCGAGGCCTTTGGCAACGAGTATCGCCATTACATGCGGACCACCGGCGGCATTTTTCCGCGCCTGCGTTCAATTTTCAGGCAGACGCCGTAAAACAACAAGGCGCGCCGTGCTTGGCGCGCCTTGCTTTTTCATGGTTCGTTGCGGGTGAGTTTACTCGCTCTGCATCACACGCCGGAAGAATTCCGGCAGCGCAAACGCCGCGCGGTGCACATCCGCGTTCAGGTAGTTCAGGCCCGCGGGGTAGGGTTTGTTCAATCCGTTGGTCCACGGCACATCCGAGCAATACATGAAGCCAATGCCGCCGCCAGGATAGGTGGGGATCAGCGCGTGGTAGTACGCCGGATTTTGCCAGTAGCGCCTGGCCACGGTGTAGATATCCCTGATCAACGGCGCATCAAAGAACATCTGCTCGCATTGCGTGGCTGCCGCGCCGCCCGGGTTGAGCGCCTGGGCCATCAGCGCGTAGAACTCTTCCGAGAACAGGCGCTCGGCCATGCCGATCGGGTCGGTGGTGTCGGAGATGATCACATCAAAGCGATTGCCCGGCTCCTGCAGGTAGGCAAAGGCATCCTGCACCACCAGTTTTGCGCGCGGATCGCTCCACGGGTCGCCAAACGAAGTGAAATGCTCGCGCGAGATTTCCACCACGCGGCGGTCCAACTCACACACCACGGCTTCTTCCACTTCGGGGTGCTTCAGCACCTGCTCCAGGCTGCCGCCGTCGCCGCCGCCCACAATCAGCACGCGGCGCGGGTGCGCCACAGCCATCAGGGGCATGTTGACGATGGTCTCATGGTAGCCCATGTTGTCCAGCTCGGTAAGCTGGATGATGCCGTCGAGCACCAGCGTTTTGCCGAAGTATTCGGTGCGCAGCAACTGAATGTGCTGGAAGGGCGTTTGTTCGTCCACCAGCGTTTCCAGCACATGCAGCGACTTGCGGTAGTAAGGGTGCAGTTCTTCGGTGAACCAGCGATCAGTCGCGGGAGATGAAGGTGCCATTGACGCCACTGGCTCCAAACGTATCGATGGTGAATTTGGCGGCGACTTCCGGGTCAAACTTCTTGCAGGAGAAGATGTCCAGATAGACGGCGTTGGATTCGTTGGCAAAGTGCGCGCAGATGTTGCTGGTCTCAATGAGCTGCACCAGCGAATAGCCGCTGACTCGCGGGTCGTCGCCGAAGTCCACAATGGTAGGCTCGCCAAAGCGGCGCATCTCAATCAGGTCGCACAGTTCCACAACGTACTTGTAGATGACACTGGCCGAACGGATGGCGTCCGGATCACAATCATACAGGTCCAGCACCAGGTGCCAACCCCAGGGGGATTCCGGCCGGGCCGAATCGGTGCGCGGCATGGCCATGTAGGTCAACATCGGGGTCGAAATAGCAGTCATCATGCAAACACCTCCTGAGCAACGGCAACGCGATCAACAGAACGAACGGAAACGTGCCCTGCCCCGAGAAGCTCACTTAACTGCTGCACCAGGGGGGTGATGTCCATTTGAAGGTTGCAGGTAAACAAGTCAATGGCGCAATAGCCATGCTCTGGCCAAGCATGCAAGCTTGCATGCGACTCGGCCAGCAAGAGGAAACATGTAAATCCGTGAGGGGCGAATTTATAGAAACCTTCGTCGATCACGGTCAATCCACTCCTCCGGACGGCAGAAGAGAAAATCGCGTGCGCGCGTTCGCTGTCGTACAGCAGTTCCCGGTCGCAATCCGAGAGGTCGCAAATAATATGTTCCCCAAGTTTCATCTGCCCGTTCAACTCACCCAGAACCTCCTTGTAAGTTTTGAGAATTAACGTACAAAGATTTAATTATGTTTTAATATCCCAATTTTGTCAATGTTAGGGAAGTTAACATTGCATAAGAGTTTTCCAGCCGAGATGAAGGAGCCGCTCGGGTTACTCGGGAGACCAGTTCAGAAAAGCGTTCAGGACGCGCAGGTTAACCGCCCAGTCCAGTTCGGTGTGCGAGCTCAATTCCACATCCACCGCAGCCATGCCTTGCGCGGCCGCCCAGTCGATCAATTGACCGGAATATTGACAACCGGTGTACACCGGCGGGTAGGGGTAAAAACTGATCTGGCTCAGCGCGGTCGCCAGACGGCGCGACGCACGGGTCGGGTCGATGCCGCCGGCGAAGATGCCCAGGCCGGCCGAGTGATATGAGATCAGCGCGTCAAAGGTATGCGCGCGGATGAATTCGGCCAGGGCCTGCACTTCCGGTTCCGATTCCGGCGCGCTGCCGGCGGTTAATCGCACCGAGGTAAAGCAACCGGAACGATTCCAATCTTCCAACCAGTTGGCGTCCCAATTGCGATTCAAGTCCACGCCGTTGTCGTTGCCGCGCCCGTAGGCGTTGGCCGCGCGCGCCGCCCCGTCCGGGTTCAGGCTGCGTAAAATGTACAGGCTGATGTTGTCCGGCACCCATTCCGGGTGGGCACGCAAATGGTCCGCCAGCTCATCCGCCAGCGCAATGGTGTTCCACTCATAGCCGCCGTGAATGCCCGCCACGATCAGGCGTTCCACCGGTCCGCGGCCAAAGCGCGCCACTTCCAGCGGGCGGCCTCCGGCCGAGCGGCCAATCTCAAACCATACACCGTCCGCCGGGGTGGGCGTGGGCGATGGGGTGGCCGTAAGATAGGGGGTGGCGGTGGGGATGGTCGTGGGTGTGGCCACAGGCGGCGTGGGCGTGCGCGTCGGGCGGAAAAAGATCGAGCCGTCCAGCGCTGGCAATTGCCCCGGTGTGCGGCTGGGCGTGGGTGGCGTGCGACCGGTCGGGATTCGCAAGGGAGCCGCCAGCGCGGCGCCCATTAACAGCACAAAAACGCCGGCGGGCAGCAGCCAGCGTTTCACTCGGCGCAGCAAAGAGGGGGCAGTCAGACGAATCACTTCACCGGGCAAATGAAATAGGGATCGGTGGCATCCGTGCCTTCGCGCACCCAGCCCGTCAGGCCGCTGTCCAGCGCAATACGCCACCAGGTGCTCTGATCCTCACAGACCGGGCCTTCCATAATCTTGAATTCCGTGCCGGTGACGATGCGCACAAGTTCATTGGCTGAACGACTGGGCGATTCGCGAAGGATCAGGCGATCCTGCTTGGTGCACACACGCGCCTTCTCGCCTACCTTAACCCGCGAGGGCAGCATGCCCGGGCAGGTGAAAGGCGTTGGCGACGGGGTGAGCGTGCGGGTGGGCTCTGTCGTGACAGTTGGCGGATTGAATGGCGGCTGCGTCAAAGTCGGCAGCAGCGCAGGCGGCGCATCCGTCCCCGCGGGGGCGCGCGTGGGCAGATCCAGGCCGGTGGTGGGTGCCGCGCCCGGTGGCGGCTCTTGCCCGGGGGTACGCCGGTCGTCGCCGGATGAACTGGCCAGGGTGAAGATCAGAAAGCCGGCGCAGCCCAACAACAGGACAATCGCCGCGATCAGTCCGATGCGCCCGATCAGGCCGGATTGGGGTTTTTCGGTCGCCAGATATTGCCAGGGTGAATCCGCCGCCGGGGGTTGCACCGGCGCCGGCGGGCCTTGATAGCCGCAATCGCTGAAGGCGCAGCGCTGATTGGCCATCCAGATATCGGCGCGGTGAAAACGACCGCAGCGCGGACAGCGGACTAGCGCCGCGCCAGGCGGAAAGGGTTGACCGGTATAGGGATCGATTGGAGCCTGCATGGAATGCTCCTGCGGGGGGATGAAAAGATTATAGCATCGAAAGCCGCATTGAATGTCGCCTGGCGCGGTCAATCTGGCGCAGCCCCAGGCTGGTTGTCTGCGCGGTGATCCTCTATGGCGTGCATTCCGCCAGGATCAGCCACCCGCTTGGCCTTGTTTTTGCGGTAGAATCGATGCAAGAAGGAAAAAAGAATGAATTGGTTCCCAAACGACTCGAATAACGACGACCCCGCGGCCACGCGGCCTGCGCAGCCTACACCTCCGCCCGCAACACCCCCCACCGAACCCGCCGGCGCTCCAACGCCCGTCAACGACCCCTACGCCGCCACGCAAGCCTACCCCGCGGAGTATGCGGCCGCCCCCACCGGCGAGCCCATGCCGCCGCCACCGCCGCCTTTCCAGGCGCCCTATGCTCCACCGCCCGCCTACGGCTACCCGCCGGCCCCGCAGGGCAGTGTGCCCCCGCCGCCAGGGTATGCCTATCCGCCACCTCCCGGCTATGGTCAGCCTCAGGGCTATCCTCCTCCGCCCGGTTACGGTCAACCGCAAGGCTATCCCCCACCGCCGCCAGGCTACGGTCAACCGCAGGGTTCTCCCCCGCCCCATGCCGCGCAGCCCTATCCACCACTCGGCCCACAATATGCCGGCGACCCGATGGCGGCTTACCAGCCGGTGGCGGTGCAAAAAAGCAAAACACCGCGCACCGCCCGCAAACGCGGCCTGGGCTGCCTGCCCACCGCACTGCTGTTGCTGCTGATCGCGCTGGCCGTGTACTTCCTGGCGCCGCTGCGCACCACCTTCCTGGTGCTGGGCATTGACCGCGCTCCGGACGGCACCGACATGGGGCGCAGCGACACCATCATTTTGGTTGCGGCCAATCCGCTGACGGCCGACATCAAGATGCTGTCCATTCCGCGCGACTTGTGGGTCAGCATCCCCGGCGTGGGCGAAAATCGCATCAACACGGCCCACTTCTTCGCCGAGGTCAACCTGCCCGGCTCCGGCCCGGCTGCGACGGAAGCCGTCATCCGCGACCAGTTCGGCGTTGACCCGAAATACTACGTGCGCATCCGCTTTGACGGCGTGCGCGAGGTGGTGGACGCCATGGGCGGCGTGGAAGTGACCCTGACCGAAGCCACCAACCTGCTGCCGGCCGGCACGCACGTCTTGAACGGCGATCAGGCCCTGGCTTTCGCACGCGACCGTTCCGGCGCGGACGATTTCTTCCGCATGGCGCACGGTCAGATTTTGATCAAGGCCATCGCCCGGCAAATGCTATCGCCTGCCTCGTGGATTCATTTGCCAGCCTTTTACAACGCGGTGATGAACAGTTTGGACACCGACCTGCCCGTGTTTTTGTGGCCGCGCCTCGGGCTGGCGCTGATCCGTTCGGGCGTGGACGGCATCGACAACCGCACCCTCACCCGTGAACAGGTCACTCCCTGGACGACCAACGAAGGCGCCAATGTGCTGCTGCCCAACTGGGACGCCATCCGCCCTATGGTGGCCGAGATGTTTGGCGGCTGGTGATCCAACTCCCGCCACACCCAATCGGGCGGCTAGCCAGCCGCCCGATTTTTAATTACATGTAATTCAGGGCGTTGACTCCCGGATGTTAATCTGTTATATTACATGTAATTTAATTACACAGGAGGTGTAATATGAGTGAAGAACCCATCATCGACGCCGAAACGCATGATCCCGAACCCACACCCATGCCGGAAGGTGACAAAAATGGCACGGACAACCGCCCGCGCAGCTCAAACAAGGCCATCCGCGATGCGCTGCGGCAGGTCGAATCGCTCGGGCAAAACCTGGGCGAAGCCCTGGCCGGGCGCGGCAACGTCGTGATGGTGCGTGTCAACGATGACGCCCTGCGCTATCTCGACATTTTGGTGGATGCCGAAGTGACCAGGAGCCGTTCGGAAAGCGCCGCTTTTCTGATCAACGAAGGCGTCAAGGCCAACCAGGCCATGTTCGATCGCATCGAAGGCGTGGCGCGCCAGATTGAAGAACTGCGCGCGCAACTGCGCGAGACGATCAAATCGGCCGGCGGCGAACCAGAGGCCTGAAATCACGCGCCGTTAACCAACGCGCCCCCGAGCCATTTTGATTCGGGGGCGCGTTTATATTTCAAATCTCTAGGGTCCAACCCATCGCAGCGGAATTTGCTCCCAGGTCTGACCGCCGTTGGTGGTTTTCACCAGCGCAAAAGCGTTGTCCAGGCGCGCCAGCCCCCACCCCACCGTCCAGGTGATGAAATCCAGGCGACCGTCCCAACTGACCGGCGTCTGCTCCCGCCAGGTCTGCCCGCCGTCCTCGCTGACCTGAATGTGGTGCATGCCGTCGTCGCCCGGCCCGCTGATCAGCCAGCCGTGCAGTAGGTCGATCCACTCCAGGTTGCCCCCGGCCGATGGCAAGGCCACCGCCGACCAGTCGCGCCCGCCGTTCGTGGAGCGATACACCCAACTGCGCTCTCCCACCCCGCCGGTGATCTTGCACGTCACGCGCATGATGCCTTCCTGCGGGTTAAAGAACTGCGGGGGTAGCGCAGCGCAGCGATTGGCCGGTTCGTCAAACACGCCGGGCGGATCGGGCGGGTCGGGCAGGTGTATCTGCGCCCAGCTCTTGCCGCCATCGCCGCTCTGGAACAGGTACAGGCCGGGGATGGCCGCGCGGCAATCGCCCGTCACCCAGCCCAACAAATCGGTCAGGAAGAACACACCGGTTTTGGCGCACACGCCGGGCAGCGCGTCGCCGGTCGGGTCGGTCAGACGGTTCCAGCTCAACCCGCCGTCATAGGTTTTAAAGAGTGCTACCGGGTCGCGGCCTTCTTCGCCGGGCAAGTGCAGCAGCAGCCAACCGTTCAGGCGGTCGCTGAACGTCAACGTGCCCACGCGCGCCCCGTCCAGCGGCAGGTCGCCGGTGTCAATGCGCACGCCATCCCAGTTCGTCCCGCCGTCTTGCGTGCGCCACACAGTCAGGCCGTTTTTCAGGTCGCTGAAAACCGCCCAAACGTCTTCGCTGGTCCATGCGTACCAGTCGGCGGACTCACCGGCGGCATGCGGCGGCGTGACCGATTGCCAGGTATAGCCGCTGTCGGCGGTGCGCAGCAGCAGCGCGCCGGGCTGCCCGCTCACCCGCCCCAGCGCCCAACCGTTGAGTGCGTCCTGCATGCGCAGTTCATCCAGCAGCAGCGCGCCGCGAATCAGGCCCGTATCGGTCGCGGCGGTGGTGGGCGCAACGACGGCCCGGGTGGGCGTTTCCCCGGTCGGCGCGGCGGTTGGGGCCCCTTGCGGCGTAAAGGTGGCCACCTGCATGCCCCCGCCGCCGGCGCAGGCGCTCAGGCCCAGACTCAAAGCCAACAGGCAAACCATCCAGGCTTTCATCGTACTCGCTCTCCCTGATCCTTCTATATGACTATGCGAATTTCATGCAGCGCTCTGCATTGTTTGTACCACATCCGCGCGCGTTTTTCCATAACCGCCTTTTCCGCGCGCTCATCGCGTATAATAAGATCAACCTCCGTTTTCCGACTGGAATTGCCATGCCATCTGCCGCGTTTGAAACCAATTTTTCCTCCACACTGCCCATTCAGGTGCTCATTCGCCCCGCCGGCGCACAGGACTGGCAGATGCTGGATGAGGGCCCGGGGTTTTTCACCGTTCCCGCCGGGCATGAGGTGGCTGTGCGCCTGCGGCTGGGCACCAATGCCCTGCTGCGCACGTTGATGTACGAAATCGCCGGCAACCCGGCGCTGACCTATTTGAACCTGTCGGAAAATCGCGGCATCACCGATCGCGGGCTGGAATTTCTCGCCGCCGCGCCGCAAATCACCATGCTCAATTTAAGCTCGTGTGACATCACCAACAGTGGGCTGCGCGCGCTGAAGGCCCTGCCGCGCCTGGAGCATTTGGAATTGAGTTACTGCAATCGCCTGACCGATGAGGCCTTCAATGCCCTGCGCGACCTGCCCGTGCTGCGCTACCTGGACCTGCTGGGCTGCCTGAAAATGACGCATGCCGCGCTCAAGCGTTTCACCCGCCGCGATCTGGTCATTCGCCGCTGACAAGATTCAACGGCGCAGCAGACCGACCGCCAACGTGACGAGCGCCGCAGCCGCAAACACCCCGGTCGCCAGCCACTCCCCCGCCAGATACAACTGCACCCCACCCAGGATCAACGCCGCCAGCACCACCGCCGCGCCCATTTGGCGCACGGCGCGTTCGGTGCGCCCCACCGCGGCGCGCAATTCCGGGTCGCGCAGTTCCAGCCGGCCCTGCTCGATGCGCGTCAGCAACTGGTCGGTTCGGCGCGGCAGCGTGGCGATGATGCGCAGCACGTCCAGCACCTCATTTAGCGCCGCCTGCAGCCCGCTGCCTTGCTCGGCTTCCACCAGCTTGCGCGTGTAGGGCATCACCGCCGACCAGGGGTTGAAATTTTCATCCAATCCAGTGCACATGCCCGAAAGAATCGCCACACAGCGTGCCAGCAGGATCATATTCTCCGGCACTTGAAACGGCATCTGATACAGCAAATCGCCGAATTCATCGATGAACGCCAACGCTTCGCGCGGCGATAGCTTCAATATGTCATTGGCGGTCTTGCCCCAGAAGCGCTCAAACACGCGCTGCGTGGCGCGCCGCAGCTGTTCGGTGTCGGCGCCGGGCAGCAGCGCATCCAGATCCTGGTAGGCGCGCACCACGCGTTCGGCATCCTGCAGCGCAATACCGATCAGCGCATCGCGCAGGGTATGCATCACATGCGGCGTGAGCGTGCCGGTCATGCCAAAATCGATGAAGGTCAATTTCCAGGCGACTTTGCCATCCGCGCCGCGCTCGCCCGGCTGCACAAACAGGTTGCCGGGGTGCGGGTCGGCATGGAAGAAGCGATCTTCAAAGATTTGCTTGAGATAGGTATCAAACAGGCGCGAGGCCACTTCGCTGCGAGGAATACCGGCGGCTTCGATCGCGGCGGTATCGCTGATCTTGATGGCCTGCACGTCTTCCAGACACAGCACGCGGCGCGTGGTGTGCGTCCAATGCACGCGCGGCACGCGCACTTCAGGCCGGTTGGCAAAATTGTGGGCAAAGGTTTCGGCGTTGCGCCCTTCGTTAAGGTAGTCTATCTCCTCGCGCAGCGATTGGCTGAACTCGCCGATCAGGCGCGGCATATCGGCCCGCCGGCGCAACGGCGGATAGCGGTCAATCCAGCGCGCCACCACCGCCAGCGCCGCCAGGTCGGTCTCCACAATTTGCGGAATCAGGCGGCGCTGCACTTTAACCACCACGTTGGGGCGGCAATCGCTCCCCGCCAGGCAGGCGCGATGCACCTGTCCGATGGACGCCGCCGCCACGGGCTCTTCATCAAACCAGGAAAATTTTTCGGTCAACGGCAGGCCAAACTCGGCTTCCAGCACAGCCACCACGTTGGCAAACGGCTCGGGCTGCACTTCGTCCTGCAGCCCCGCCAGCTCGGCGGTGATGTCCGGCGGCAGCACATCCATGCGCGTGGAAAGGAACTGCCCGACTTTGATCAGCACGCCGCCCATATCCACCGCCAGCGCGCGGAAGCGCACCGCCACGCGCTGCAACCGTTCTTTGCGCCGGCGCGCCGCCCACTTGCGCAGCCCGACAACCGGCAGCGCCACTTCCCACCACAGAAGGGAAAGGATCACGCCGGCAAAGAAACGCAGAATGCGGTTGTAACGCGCGCGCAACATAATCGTATTATACGCCCGCGCTCACACTCCGACGCCGCGCATAAACAGGAGCGCCATGCCCAGCAGATAGACAATCACCAGCAGCGCCGCGTCCACTTCCACGAAGAAGACGCGCCGTTCCAGGCGGGCGATGTTGCCCACCAGACCCATCAGGGTCATCACCAGACCCAGCAGCGCGGCCAGCACAAAACCGGGGTGGATGACCGCCAGAAAACGCCCGTCCAGCATGAACAGATCGGCAACACCCAGCGCGAACATGTTAAACATGTTGGAGCCAAACAGGTTGCCCACCGCCATGTCAAACGCGCCCAGGCGCACCGCGGCAAAGGTGGTGATCAGTTCCGGCAGCGAGGTGATGATCGCCAGCAGTGCCGTGCCCAAAAATCCCGCGCTGATGCCGGTCTCCTCGGCAATCGCGGCGCTGCTGCTCACCAGCCAGGGGGTGACGATCACCAGCAGGACGGTGGCCAGCCCAAAGCCGATCAAGGAACGCCTGAGCGAAGGCAAGGCGGGATCCACCGTCACCGCTTCCGGCACGGCCGCGCCGGCGTTGTTGGACTGCAAAATGTACACGCAACCGATATAGGCCGCCATAATCACAATCGCGTCCAGCCCCACCCAGCCGATCTCCACCTGAATGTTGGCGACGATGAAAAACAACACCAGGCCGATCATCAGGGCGGCCAGGCTGCCGCTCAGGGCGTGGCGCATGGCCACGCTGCGCAGCACACGCCGGCGGAAGAAGGCCATATCCAGCAGAGCCAGCGCGAACATGTTGAACATATTGGATCCGAACAGATTGCCCGCGGCCAGATCGACCACGTTTTGTTGGATGGAATTGATCGTGGTGAGAAATTCAGGCAGCGAGGTCGCCCCGGCCAGCAGCAGCGTGCCGACAAACATGCCGCCCAGGCGGGTGCGCACGGCGATGATGTCGCCGTATTCGGCCAGTTTGATCGCCGCCGCGACCAGCAGCGCCGAGCTGATGATAAAGAGCAGCCAGGCCATGTTGTTACCCTCCCGGCCCGCGCAGCCCGGGCACGCCCTTGACTTCCGCCAACGGCCAGGCGGCAAACACGCCCGTGTTGGGATCGTCCAGGTTGCCGGTCACCTTCTCGACCGCCTCCAGGCATTTACGCGCCTCGATGCTGTCCAGCACGATGGCAAAGATCGTCAAATTGCCTTCCAGCCAGGGTCCGGCGACCGGAGGGAAGGTATACCGCATGGGAATGGTTTGGCGTTTGGATAAACGGCGCTGCAATCCCGTCGATTCAACGATAGTCGCACCGTGAATGCCAATGGCGTGCCAGTTATCCAGCACGTCGTCAAGATGATCCGGGTTATCGAGAACCAGCATCACCATATACATGGCGTACCTCCTTTCAAAATAAAGGCCGTTTCTGGGTGGTGAATGTGGGCGGCTTTGTGTGCCGGGGAATTTGTTTTACCGCTTAATTACTATAACATATTCAATCCCTCGGGCGAAGCCAAATCGCCCCGGCTGCATAAGGATGGCCGGGGCGGACGAATAAATCAGATGGCTTACAGGAAAATAATCAACAGAATCTGCGCCAGCACAATCTTGCCGATCATCGCCACCGGGTATACGGTGGCATACCCCACATTGGGCAGTTCGTTACCGGTTTCTTCCAGCGCGTACCCCAACACCGCCGGCTGCGTTTGCATGCCCGCCAGAATGCCAATCAGCAGACTCATCGGGATGCGCATCACCTTGTATCCGATCCAGATGGCCAGCATCGTGGTCAACACCGTGATAGCCGTGCCGGCCAAAAAAACCGCCAACCCACTGCCGCCCGCCAGGGACGAGAAAAAGGCGTAGCCGGAGCGCGTGCCAATCCCCGCCAGAAAGATGATCAACCCCACCTGCCGCAGGGTCAGGTTGGCCGAATAGGGCAGCACCCACACGATCGGGCCCGTGCGCCCCAACGCGCCCAGAATCAGCGCCACGATCAACGGGCCGCCGGCGGCGCCCAACTTGAGCGTCAGGCCGCCCGGCAGCGGGATGGGCAGCATGCCCAGCAGCAGGCCAAGCGCAACGCCCAGGCCGAAGGTCATCACGTCGATTTCACTGACCCCGCGATATGAATCCCCGAACAGGGCGGTCAGCGCATCGATCTGGTCATGCGGAGCCAGCACGCGCACCTGATCGCCCAGCAGCAAGGTGGTGTCGCCGCCCGGCAGCACTTCAATATCGCCGCGCCGAATGCGCGAGACGATCGCGCTGTATTTTTCGAGATGCAAATCGGTGATGCGCCGCCCCACCACCTGCGGATTGGAGACGAAGAAACGTTTTTTGGCAAAGCGCGTCAGGTCAAATTCCAAACGTTCCACGGCAGGTTCGCCCAGCGCCGACAGCACCACATCCAGGTCCTCTTGCGCGCCCACCATGCTCACCCGGTCACCGGCTTGCAGCACCGTCTGCCCGGTGACCAGTTGTTCCTTGCCGTCGCGCAGCAGGCGGCCAAAAATCACATTCCAGCCATGCTTGCGCTTCAACTCGGCCACCGGCACGCCGGGTTCAACGGTCAGTCGCAGGGTGGTGCTGTGCAGCGGCTCGGCCACCGCGCCCATGCCGCGCGCGGCGCGCGCTTCGGCGGCATAATCCACTTTCCAAACACGCCGCAGAACATAGATCACCAGTATCATGCCCAGCACGCCCATCGGGTACGACATGGAATAGGCCACCACCGGCTCGGCGGCCACAGCATCCACCAGTTGCGGCGAGACCACCGCTTTGACGTGTTCAATCACGCCGGCCAGGGCGGGGGTGTTGGTCAGCGAGCCGGCGTACAACCCGGCGGTCAGCGGACCGCTTAAACCCAGCAACGCATGCACCCCGGCCGCCAGTCCGAAAGCAAACAACAGGCCGATCATCACCAGCAGGTTGAAACCCAGGCCCTTGCGGCGCAAGTTGGAGAAGAACAGCGTGCCGCTGCTCAACCCAATCGGGTAGACAAATAGCACCAATCCCAGGGTGTAGACGGCATCCGGCAATTTCAGGTCGGGTGAGAGCGCCCCCACCGCCAGGCCGACGAACAAAACCGCCGCCACGCCCAGGCTGGCCCCGGCGATGCGAACGCGTCCCAGCGGGTAGCCGATGGCCGCCACCAGAAAGAGCAGCAGCAGCGGGTTATCGCGCAGCACGGCAATAATGGCGTCCATCACTCCTCCGCGGGCTCGTTGGTCTTATAAACATCGATACCGCACTTCTTGAGCTGCTCGATCAGCAGCTCCGGTGAGCGGTACCACTGCCCCCATTTGCGCGAAATGTGCTCGGTCCAGGAGTAGGTGTCGTAATCGTAGGTTTCGGGGCGTTGATCTTCCAGCTCAATCATGATCTTGCCGCGTTTGTAATAGTCCTGCGCCAGGTAACCGTCGTCCATCACCTTCATCGCTTCGGCCACTTGCTCGTCGCTGAAATCAGGGTAGCGATCCTCAAACAATGTATACCACAGTGGGTAGCGCGGGCGCGGCGGGCGCTCTTCGGCCGGGTAGCCCATCACCAGGCCCACCAGCGGGAAAACGCGCGGCGGCAGGTTGAATTGCGCGGCGATTTGTTCGGCGCGGTAGGGCGCATCGCCCAGGAAACAGGTGCCCAACCCCAGGCTTTCGGCGGCGACCACCATGTTCTGCGCCATGTAGGCGGCGTCCTGCGCGCCAAACAGCAGCAGCGACAGGTCGTTGGTGGCCACCTCCCAGCCGCGCATCTTCATGAAGCGTTCCAGTTTGTGCAGGTCAATGCAGATGATAAACCACAGCGGCGCGCGGAAGGGAGCACGTTTTTTGCGCGTCAGCAGCACACTGTACAGTTGCGAAGCGAAAGGCGCTTGCTGCCCGGCGCGCACAATCGCTTCAATCACCTCCTCGGCGGGCATGTCGGGCTTGTATTTGCGCACCGAGCGGTGCTGCAGCAGGGTCTGAATAACAGGATTGTCCATTGGAATTCTCCAGAACAAGGGATGCGTGCAAGGAAATGACTAGCCGACGCGCGTCAGAGCCGCCAGCACAAAGATCAATGCCAACGCCGCGCCGCCCACAATCCGCCGGTGGCGCGGGGTGCGATCCAGCAAATGGAAACCGTCTTCGCGCGGCATGACGTTCCACACCGGCCCGGCGATCAGAGCATACAGCAGCCCGGCTGCCAACCCGCCCACCACGCCCAGCGAATCAAACCCCGGCACCAGCGAGAGCGCCAGGTTGAGCACCACCAGCAGCACCATCTGGGTGAGAATGCGCCCGGCGCGGTCGCCAAAGAAGAACCGGTTGCGGTCCACCAGCACAATCAGCGCGGCCAGCATGCCGAACAGCGCCGTGGCGGCCCCCACCGATGGACGCGTGCTGAACAGAAACGATGCCGTGTTGCCGCCCAGCGCCGAGAGTAGAAACAAAGTCAACAATCCTCTGGGGCCGTAGTGCTTCTCGAGGGTTTTGCCCAGAACATACACACCGTACAGGCTGAAGACCAGGTGCAGAATGGATAAATGCAGAAAAGTGGGGGTAAGCAGCCGCCAGAATTGCCCGGCGGAGAGCTGTGCGTTGTCTTTGGCGGCGAAGGCGAAAATCAGGTTGCTGCCATCCGGCTGCAGCGTGGCGATTTGCGCAACATACGCCGCACCCATCAGCGCCATCAGCGCGTAGGTCAGCCACGGCTTGCGCCCGGCGCCCACCCAGTGCACCACCACTTCACCGGCAACCGGCGGCGATGCCGGGGAGGGTTCGGGGTGGGGCGGCGTGATGGGTTCCGGCGTTTCGGGGTTCACAAAGTGATTCTCCGCGGGGTCACGCGGTGATGTTCGGCGTCAATGATCGAAAGGACCACGTCCACAGCCTCGTTTAATTTACCCTGCGGGTTGGGCACCAGATAATCAAACAGGCCGGTCTTTTTCAGTTCTTCTTTGGCCGTCGCCTGACGCAGGACCAGGCTCTCCTCCGTCTCGGTGCCGCGCGAGATCAGGCGCATGCGCCATTCCTCGTCGCTGGTGGGCAGCATGAAGATCAGCACCGCTTCGGGGCACATGTTGCGAATTTTCTGCGCGCCCTGCACGTCCAGGCGCATGATCACATCCTTGCCGCTGCGCATGGCTGCGCGCACCTGCTCTTTGGGGATCCCCTTGTACTGGTTGTACACGCGCGAGTATTCAAGCAGATCATCCTGCGCAATCATTTCCAGAAAGCGTTCCTCGGAAACGAAGATATAATCCACGCCGTCCACTTCGCCCTCGCGTTTTTCGCGGCTGGTGGCCGTGACCACAAAATGCATCGGTTTTCCGCGGCCCATCAACTCGCGCACCAGCACGTCCTTGCCCACACCGGAAGGACCGGAAATGACCACCAGCAAAGGCTCCGGGTGGTACAGATCAAAATTGAGAGGTTCCATGGCCATAGTCGTCCCCGATCCCAAACAGAATGCCGCGCTGTCGAATAGGCCGCCGGGTTGTTTAACCTGCCCGACGGCACTCGCCCTGATTATAATAGAAAAAAGAACGAATTCTCATTGGAGTTGCGAGCATGCCTTCTTACGATTTTCGCTGCCTCGATTGCCGCAAACGGTTTGACGTGTTCCTGACCTATGCCGAATATGGCAAAAAACAGGTGACCTGCCCGCACTGCCAGAGCACCAACGTGCAGCGCCGCATCGGTCGTGTGCGGGTGGCCCGCTCCGACGCCCGCCGTCTGGAAGAGATCGGCGACCCGTCCAACCTGGCCCACGTCGACGACGACCCGCGCGAGCTGGCCCGCACCCTGCGCCAGTTGCGCCAGGAAAGCGGCGAGGCCGTGCCCGATGAATTTGACGAGGTCGTCGGCCGCCTGGAAGCCGGGCAATCGCCCGAGCAGATCGAAGCGTCCATGCCCGACCTGGGCGCGGAGGATTCCGTGCCGGGCGGCGGCGATCTGGACGACTTTTAAGGGTTCAACGATACCAGCAAGCTGCTCAACCACACCGTGCCGGGGATGCGTCCGTCCGATTCCTGGCGCAGCGTCAGGCGTGCTGCCGTGCGCGCCGTGACCTTGTAAGGCACATCCAGCGTGAAGGGCGTGTGGCTCAAATCGCCGGTCGGCGCGGCGATTTCCGTCTGCGACGAGCCCAGTAACTGCCCCTGCTCGTCAATTAGTTCAACGATCAACGGCGAGCGGCTCACCGGGCGCACCAGACCTTCCACGCGCAGCGTGCCGCCAAAGATCTCCGCATCCCGCTGTGGCGAGCGCACAATGTACGGCTGTTGGGTGATGGGAGACGCGTTGATGTCATAGCTGCCCACGCGGATCAAAATCAGGTCCACGCTGGTCTGCGCAATGCGCCGCCCAAACAGGTCCAGCGTATAGATGGACAGGCGCGCCGTTTCGGCCGCCGCGGAGATTTCAAACGGCACCACCGGCCCCACCGTAATGCTGCGCCCCAGATAGATACGGAAATCCTCCACCTGCCGCGCGATCATGCGCCCATCCTCCCCCACCAATTCCACAATCACCATGCCGTCGTCGCCCGGCGTCAGACGCGCGTTAATGCGAATGGGCGACAGCACCTTGGACAGCGGCCCCGGGCGCACAATGCGCGCGCTCGGCGCGGGCGGCGTGGGCGTCAGTGTGATGGTCGGCGTGTAGGTGATGGTGGGCGTTCGGGTCGGGATGCGCGTACGCGTCGGAATGCGCGTGCGCGTGGCGGTGCGGGTCATGGTGGGCGTGCGCGTATTGGTCGGGCTGGGGCCAAAGGTCGGCGTCAACGTCGGGGTGGGCGTATCCGAAGGCGTAGCAGTCGGTGTGTCGCTGGGGGTGGAGGTGGCGGTCGGGGTGTCGCTGGGGGTGACGGTGGGCGTGGCGGTATCGGTCGCAGTGGCGGTGGGCGTGTAGGTGGCGGTGGCGTTGCGCAGCGCCGGCGGGGTGAGCACCACCGAGCCGGGTAGGCTGCCGCAGCCGCTCAGCAGCACCACCAGCAGCACCCATCCCCATATCAACCCGTGCCATCGGCCGAAACGATTCTGCATGCCCGTCGCCTTTACCCAATCAGGGGTCACCGCGGGCCGCTCAACAACCCACGATGACACCCTGATCGATTCAATCCCTGGTCAAACTCCAGCCAAACCGGGCCTTACAGGCCGTAGATTTCGCTGTACTTGCTCTTCAGGTAGCGCACATACGGCTTCGCATCGATCTTGGAGCCGGTGATGCGCTGGACCAGTTCCTGCGGCTCAAACTTCGAGCCGTGACGGTGGATATTCTGGCGCAGCCAGCCGAGCAGTGCATCGAACTTGCCCTGCGCGATTTGCTCATCCAGGTCGGGAATATCGCGGTGCAGCACTTCCCACCACTGGGCCGAAACCAGGTTGCCCAGCGCGTAGGTGGGGAAGTATCCGATCATGCCGCCCGACCAGTGTACGTCTTGCAGTACGCCCACAGAATCATTGGGCGGGGTGATGCCCAGGTAATCCTGCACACGCTGATTCCAGGCCGCCGGCAGGTCTTTCACTTCCAGCGAGCCTTCCATCAGGGCAATTTCCAGCTCGAGGCGCAGCATGATGTGCAGGTTATACGTGGCTTCATCGGCTTCCACGCGGATCAACGACGGCTCAACCTTGTTGATGCCCTTGTAGAAGGTCTCCAAATCCACGCCGGCCAACTGCGTGGGGAAGGCATCTTTCAGGCGCGGGAAGAAGAAGGTCCAGAAACCGCGCGAGCGGCCCACCAGATTCTCCCACAGGCGCGACTGCGATTCGTGAATCGCCATCGACGCGCCGTCGGCCAGCGGCGTGCGGCGCAAAGCGTGATCAATGCCCTGCTCGTACATGGCATGCCCGGCCTCGTGCATCGTGCTGAACAGCGCCGAGGCGCTGCGCTCCGGGTCGAAGCGCGTGGTGATGCGCACATCATCGATGCCGAAGCTGGTGGTGAAGGGATGCGCCGATTTGTCCTGGCGGCCGCGGTTCCAATCATACCCAAAGCGCGTGACCACATCCACGCCAAAGTCCCACTGGCCCTGTTCGGGGTAATTCACATGCAGGAAATCGTCGTTGACCTGCTTGCTCTCGCTGATGGCCTTGATCAGTTCCACCTGCTCGCTGCGCAGCCCGCCAAAGATCGCCTGCACTTCGGCCGTCTTGAGACCCGGCTCAAAATCGTCCAGCAGCGGGTCGTACACATGGTCGAACGGCTTGAAGAAGGCGGCGTACTCGCGGCGCATGGCCACGATGCGCTCCAGGTAAGGCTGGAAGGCGGCGAAGTTGTTGGTGGCGCGGGCGCGCGCCCAGTTTTCGTGCGCCACAGCCGTCAGGCGTGAGAACTCGGCCACATGCTCCGTGGGCACCTTGGCGCCTTTTTCGTAGGCGCGGGCCACCACTTTGATCAGGCGGGCGTCGTCGCTGTCGGGGTCCATCTGCGCGGCGACCGGTTTGAGGTCCTCGATCAGGCGGCCCATCTCGTCGCTGGTGGCCTTGCTGTGCACCAGCGCGCTCATCGTGCCCAGGATGTCCCCACGATCTTCTGCGCCGCCCGCGGGCATGTAGGTTTGCTGATCCCAACCCAGCACGGCCATGGCGCGTCCCAGGTCGGAAATTTCATAAATACGTTCTTTCAGTTGTTTCAGTTGTTCGTCCATTGCATCCTTCGTTTCGTCTGCCGATGTGGGATACGGCGTCCATTGAACCGGCAACTTCTTGGGTTTTTAGAAAGCAGGCACTCCGTCAGGAATGCCTGCTCTGCATGACAGGATAAGATGGATCAGGCCACGCGCCAGCGCAGCGGCTTGCCATCCAGCGCCGCCAGCACTTCGGTGGAAATGTCTTCCGCCGCGCGCCCCTGAGCTTCCACGGTCTGCGCGCCGACATGCGGGGTGCAAATGACCTTGGGATGCGCCACCAGCGAGGTCAGGCCCGGCGGTTCGGTCGCAAAGACATCCAAACCGGCGGCAGCCACCTTGCCCGATTCGAGCGCAGCCAGCAGGGCTTCTTCGTCAATCACGCCGCCGCGCGCCGCGCAAATCAAGATCACGCCTTTCTTCATCTTCTCAAACGCCGCGGCGTTGAGCATGTTCTTCGAATCGGCCGTGAGCGGGATGTGCATGGTGATCATGTCAGACTGCGCCAGCAGTTCGTCCAGCGTCACCGGCTCGCCGCCGCGTTTGGCAATTTCATCACCGGGGATGAGCGGATCGTAGCCCAGGGTCTTCATTTCAAACGCCCTGGCGCGCGCCGCCACCGTGGCGCCGATGCGGCCAAAGCCGATCACGCCCAGGGTCTTGCCGAACAGCTCGGTGCCTTCCAGCTCTTTCTTGATCCACTTGCCGGCCTTCATGGTGGCATCGGCGCGCGGCACTTCGCGCACCACGGAGAGCATCAACGCCAGGGTCAGTTCCGCCACCGAGACCGTCGTGGCCATGGGCGAATTGACCGCAATCACGTTGTGGGCTTTGGCAGCGTTCAGGTCGATGTTATCCACACCCACGCCCGCCCGGCCAACCACTTTCAGATTCTTGGCAGCTTCAAAAACCGCCGGGGTGACTTTGGTGCGGCCGCGGACGATGAGGGCGTCATATTCGCCGACAACCTTCAGCAAGTCGTCAGCCGAAATACCAGGCTGGTCCACCACTTCCGCGTGTTGGCGCAAAATGGCTTTCCCGTTCTCTTCCAGACCGTCCGTCAACAAGATTTTCCAGGACATTCCTCGTCTCCTTGTTTGGTGGTTGATTGACCGGAGGGAGTTCCTCCATTCCTGATTGTACAACAAAACCCGGCCGGCTGCCTTGAGGATTAACTCCCGGTTTCGGGTGAGCTTCGGCACCCTTGCGCCGCTTTCGTGATACAATGCCGCCATGCCACCCCGAACGATCAACCCGCGCCTTCTGGCGCACGAACCGATGCAGCGCTGCAAACTGGGCGAATGCCGCGCCGCCTGCTGCCTGTACGGCGTTTGGATCGATGCGCGCGAAGCCGAGGATATTCGCGCCCATGCCGCCCTGATTACGCCGTTCATGCCGCCCGGCGCGCAGAACCCGCAAAGCTGGTTTGACGGACGCGAAGACGAGGATGCCTTCAGCGCCAGCGGGCATGTGATTCATTCCACCGTGGTGGATGCGCCCGGCCATTACGGCGGCACGGCCTGCATTTTCATGCGCAGCGATCACCGCTGCGCGCTGCAAGCCGCCGCCGACGCCCACGGGATGCACCCCTGGCGCCTCAAGCCGTTTTATTGCGCGCTGCATCCGCTGGACCTGGACGAGGAGGGGCGCATCACGCTCGATGAAACCGCGCTGATGCTCGACGAGGAAGGCTCCTGCCTGCGCCCCAGCCCGCAGCCCATCGCGCTGTTGGACACTTTTGAACCCGAGCTGCGCTTTTTCCTTGGTGATGAAGAGTATGAGAGGGTGAGAAGAACAGTGGGGGACGTGTAGTTGGTAGTGGGTAGTATGTAGTTCGTAGTTTGTCGTCCATTCTCACCAATACCATGGCAGCCGGCACATTCTTCGTACCGGCACGGGGGCGATGATAAACAAAACCCGACGCCGTCTCCAGCGTCGGGATTCATTTGCAATGTATAGTGGGTTTGCTTGAACTGCCTGCCGGCCACATCCCACGAATACCTGTTCTTATAACACCTTCGCGAACGCCTGCAGGGTCTGATCAATGCCCGCATCGTCCACCCACACGTGCGTCACCATGCGGAAGCGCCGCTCACCCACCGCCCCCACGCGCACATCGAACTGCGCCAGGCGCGCCGCCACTTCTTTGGCCGTGAAAGGCACATCCTCGGTCAGGTCGGCGAACACCATGTTGGTCTGCGGCAAGCCCATGCCCAACTTCAGGCCGGGGATCTTCACCAGCCCGGCGGCCAGCTTCGCCGCGCGGCGGTGATCCTCCGCCAACCGGTCGACCATCTCCTCCAGCGCCACAATGCCCGCCGCCGCCAGCACACCCGCCTGGCGCATGCCGCCGCCCAACTGCTTGCGCAGCCGGCGGGCGCTGTCGATCATCTCCGTCGGCCCGCACAACACCGAACCGACCGGTGCGCTCAGGCCTTTGCTCAGGCAGAACGTGACCGAATCGGCCGGGGCAACCAGTTCCGCCGCCGGAACGCCCAGCGCCACCGCGGCGTTGAAAATGCGCGCCCCGTCAATGTGCAGGCGCAGGCCGTGCCCGTGGGCCAGTTCCGCCACCTGGCGGGTGTATTCGGCCGTCAGCGCCACGCCGCCGCAGCGGTTGTGCGTGTTTTCCAGAATCACCAGTTTGCTGACCGGATGATGCACATCGTCCGGGCGAATCGCGCCGCGAATATCGTCCAGCTTCAACGTGCCGTCCGGCTGGTTGGGCAGCGTGTGCGGGAACACCCCGCCCAGCGCCGAGACGCCGCCGGCTTCGAACAGAAAGGTGTGCCCCAGCGTGCCCATGATGGCTTCGTCGCCGCGCTGACAGGTCGCCAGCACCGCAATCAGGTTGCCCATCGTGCCCGAGGGTACGAACAGACTTGCCTCTTTTCCCATGCGTGCCGCCGCCATTTCCTGCAAGCGGTTAATCGTGGGGTCTTCGCCCATCACATCGTCGCCCACCGGGGCGGCGGCCATCGCCGCGCGCATCGCGGCGGTGGGCTGGGTTACCGTATCCGAACGCAGATCGACCAGGCTCATTGATTTACGATCCTTTCTAATGATTGTTGCGCAAATCATCCAGAGCTGTCGCCAAATCGGCAGGCAGCGCGGCTTCAAAATGACGTTCCTGCGTTTCGCCGGGCAGCACAAGGCGCAAGTGCGCCGCGTGCAGAAATTGGCGCGGCACGGGCAGGCTGGCGTGACGGTGACCATAGAGCGTATCACCGACAATCGGGCAGCCCAAAAAGGTCAAGTGCAGGCGAATCTGGTGAGTACGGCCGGTTAACGGGTGCGCTTCCACGAGGGTGTGTTCGGGGAACACTTCGGCCACATGGTATTCGGTGATCGCCTCGCGACCCTTGTCCAGCGATGTGATTGCCATCTTGCGGCGGTGGGATTCGTCGCGCCCGATCGGCGCTTCCACGCGCCCTTCGGGGGTGGGCAGATGCCCGTCTACCAGTGCCAGGTAGGTTTTTTGCACGCGGCGCAGGCGGAACTGGTCCACCAGATAGCGGTGGGCACGGTCGGTTTTGGCCACCAGGATCAATCCGGAGGTGTCCTTGTCCAGGCGGTGAACAATGCCGGGGCGCTGCTCGCCGCCCACGCCCTCCAGGCCGGGGGCATGCGCCAGCGCGGCATGCACCAGCGTGCCGCTCCAATGCCCGGCAGCCGGATGCACCACCATGCCCGCCGGTTTGTTGATCACCAGCAGGTCGTCATTTTCAAAGATCACGTCCAATGGAATGGCTTCGGGGATCAGATCGGTAGGCTGCGGGGGAGGCAGTTCCAGGGTAATGGACTGGCCGTCCTCCAACGTGGTGCCGGTTTTGGTGATCACCTCGCCGTCCACCGTCGCGCGCCCCTCGCGGATCAGCGCCTGAATGCGCGAGCGCGAATGTTCGGGCAGGCAGGCAGTCAGGTATTTGTCCAGCCGGTCGCCGGCGCCCTGATACGTAGTGCGAAAGATCGATTCGCTCACCGGTCCTCACCTTCCCCATCGGTCGTACCGCTCGCTGCGGGCGTGCTTGCCGCATCCAACAACACATCCGCCAGATGGGCATCGGCTTTCCTGGCCGCTTGATCCCTTCTCTCCTGCAGCAGGGCAGCCAGCAGCATGACGCCCACGCCCACCGTGATGCTGGCGTCTGCCACGTTAAACACGGCAAACGTTCCCACCGAGATGAAATCGGTCACTGCGCCGTTGTTCAACACGCGGTCGATCAGGTTGCCCACCGCGCCGGCCAACTGCATGGCCAGCGCCAGGCGCAACAATCCGTCATTGCGCGGCACACGCGGGAAGTAGTAAATGATGGCGACGGCGATGGCCGCGGCCAACACGGCGAAGATCTTGCCAAAATTCTGAAACATGCCAAACGCCACACCCGTGTTCAGGATGTGCACAAAACGCGCGTAAGGCATCATCCAATCCCAGGGCGCCCAATAGCTGCCCAGCGGCAGGTTCGCGCGCACATAGGCTTTGGTGAGCTGATCCAACAGGATAATCAAACCGGCAATGCCGAACAAAAAGGCATAGTCGCGTACAAATTTCTTCAAACCGTCCTCCAGGCTGCAAAGTGACTTCATTTTACCCTAAAACCGGTGGGGCCACAGGGCATTCACACGGCAGCGGGATGGGCCGTTGCCAACCCACCCCGCTGCGGATTCAATTCAATGTCGTGCCATGCGCCGTAGATCAGGCTTTTTGCAGCGCCACCTGCAGCGTTTCGCCATCGAAGGCATCGCTGACGTCCGGCAAACCCTGCGGCAGTTCCTGAGCGCGCAGATCCACCGCCAGTGTCTCGGCCATGATGTACTCGCGGAAGCTTTCCGCCGCCGCCGCCAGACCTTCGCTGGCCTGATAATACACCACGATGCGGTCGGCGATCTCTAAATCGGCAGCCTTGCGCAAATCCTGCACACGGCGCACAAACTCACGCGCCAACCCTTCGCGCACCAGCTCCGGCGTCAGGTCGGTAACCAGCGCCGCCAGATACGCTCCGTCGTTGGCCACGGCAAAGCCCTCGCGCGCCTGGGCGCGCACTTCCACCTCTTCGGGTAGAATGTCCAGGCTCTCTCCGTTAACCGTCACCGCCACGGCATCGCCCGCCAGCAGGCGCAGCGCCGCGCTTTCCGGGTTGAGCGCCAGCAGCGCCTGGCGGATGGCCGGGAAGCGGTTGCCGTATTTCTGCCCCAACTGCTTGGGCAGCGGGTTCAGACTGTAAGCCACCGCTTCGCCCGCGGCGTTGAGCGCGCGCACGTGCTTGACGTTCAACTCGTCTTCCAGCAAATCGGCATAGGCCTGCAGCACGGGCACTTCCTCGGCGCCGCCCACCGCAAAGGCCACCTCGGCCAACGGCTGGCGCACCTTGCGGTTGGCCTTGTTGCGCGCGGCATGTCCCAGCGAGGCCAGTTTCATCACCAGCGCCATATCACGGTTCAGGCGTTCGTCCACCAGCGCCGGATCGTACTGCGGCCATTCGGTCAGGTGCACCGAAACCGGCGTGTCGGCGTCCACGCTACGCACCAGATTCTGGTACAGCTCTTCGGCCATGAACGGCATGGAGGGTGCCAGCAGCTTGCTGAGCGTCGCCAGCGCTTCGTACAGCGTGGCATACGCGGCCTGCTTATCGGCATCCGATTCACTCTTCCAGAAGCGGCGGCGCGAGCGGCGCAGGTACCAGTTGGAGAGCTGGTCGACAAATTGCTCGATCGGACGCGTCGCGCCGAGCACATCGTAATTTTCATAGGCGCTGGTCACGTCCCGCACAAGGGCATGCAACGACGAGCGCAGCCAACGGTCCAGCGGCGAATACGCTACCGCCTCCGCCGTGGGCTTCCAGCCGTCCAGGTTGGCATAGGTGACGAAGAACGAGTAGGTGTTCCATAGCGTCAGTGTGTAGTTGCGCAGCACCTCACCCACCAGATCGGCGGAGAAGCGCCGTTCCTGTCCGGGCGGGCTGGCGGTGAACATGTACCAGCGCATGGCATCAGCGCCGTGTTTGTTAATCACATCCCAAGGGTCGACGATGTTGCCCTTTGATTTGGACATCTTCTGGCCCTGTCCGTCGAGGATCAGACCCAGGCAGACGACGTTCTTAAAGCACTCGGTGTCGAACAGCAGCGTGCTGATGGCGTGCAAGGTATAGAACCAGCCGCGGGTTTGGTCCACTGCCTCGCAGATGTAATCCGCCGGGAATTGTTGCTTGAAAGCTTCGAGATTTTCAAACGGGTAATGCCACTGCGAGACCGGCATGGACCCCGAATCAAACCAGACGTCGATCAATTCCGGAACGCGCCGCATCGTCCCGCCGCACTCCGCGCACGGGAAGCGGATCTCATCCACATGCGGGCGGTGCAGGTCAGAATTGGCCAGATTGCGCCCGGACAGCTGCGACAGTTCGGCCACCGAGCCGACGCATTGCTGGTGGTGGCAGCTTTCGCATTCCCACACCGGCAGGGGCGTGCCCCAATAGCGTTCGCGGCCCAGCGCCCAGTCCACATTGTTGGAGAGCCAGTTGCCAAAGCGCCCACTTTTGATGTGTCCCGGGTACCAGTTGATGCGGTTGTTCAATTCCACCAGGCGATCACGATATTGGCTGGTGCGGATGTACCAAGTGGGGCGGGCATAATACAACAGCGGCGTGGAGCAGCGCCAGCAGAACGGGTAGGTATGCGTCATTCGCCCGGCGCGGAAGAGCAGCCCGCGCTGTTCCAGGTCGGCGGTGATGTACGGGTCGGCGTCCTTGACGAACATGCCCGCCCACGGGCGCACATCCGCCTTAAAACCACCATCCTCGCGCACAGTCATCAGGATCGGCAGGTCGTGTTCCAGTGATATCTGCATGTCGTCGGCGCCAAACGCCGGGGCGATGTGCACCAGACCGGTGCCGTCCTCGGTGGTGACGAACTCGCCCAGCACCACATAGTGCGCGGGCTTTTCCACCGGCAGGAAGGTGAAAAGCGGGTGATACCGCTTGCCTTTCAGCGCCTTGCCCTTGAAGTGTTCCAGGACGTGCACATGCTCTTCACCAAAGACCTTGCCCACCAGCGCCTCGGCCAGGATCAGTTTTTCGGTGCCGCCTTCGGGCAGGTGACGTTCGACGCGCACATAATCCACGTCCGCGGCCACCGCCACCGCCACGTTGGCGGGCAGCGTCCAGGGCGTGGTGGTCCACACCAGCAGCGACGTGCCGGGTTCATCCATCAACGGCATGCGCACATACACTGAGGGGTCTTCGGCGTCGCGGTAGCCCTGGGCCACTTCATGATCGGAAAGCGGCGTTCCGCAGCGCGGGCAGTACGGCACCACTTTAAAGCCCTGGTAGAGCAGGTCCTTCTCCCAGAAATTTTTGAGAATCCACCACACCGACTCGATGTATTCGTTCTTGTAAGTAACGTAGGCGGTTTTCAGGTCCACCCAGTAGCCAATGCGGTCGGTCAGGCGTTCCCATTCCTGAATATAGGTGAAGGCCGATTCGCGGCACAGGTCGTTGAATTTGGCGATGCCGTAATCTTCAATTTGCTGCTTGTTGGTGAACCCCAGCTTGCGCTCGACCTCGATTTCCACCGGCAGGCCGTGGGTGTCCCAGCCGCCGCGGCGCGAAACGTGATAACCGCGCATGGTCTTGTAGCGCGGGAACAGGTCTTTGAAGACGCGCGCCAGCACATGATGCACACCGGGCTTGCCGTTGGCGGTCGGTGGGCCTTCGTAAAACACGTATTCCGGGCCGCCTTCGCGCTGCCGCATGGTCTCAT
This sequence comes from Anaerolineaceae bacterium, assembly GCA_034428975.1. GTDB lineage: Bacteria > Chloroflexota > Anaerolineae > Anaerolineales > Anaerolineaceae > DAOUGY01. Next base: position 37,683 of record DAOUGY010000244.1, read on the forward strand.
GGAAGATATCGTGCGAGCGCCAGAAACGCTGCACACCCTCTTCCAGCAGGGTCACGTTCAGTTTAGGGGAAACTGCTTTGAACATTCTACCTCCCGCAACAATGAAGATCGTTAAAACAAAACTCCCTCACCCAAACAGGGGCGAGAGAGGATTCCCGCGGTACCACCCTGATTTCCCACCTTGCGGCAGGCACTCGTTCGGATACTCCGGATGGATCCGTTCATATCCGCGCCCCGGATAACGGCGGGCGAGACCGTCGCGCTTACTGGCAGACGAGCCGCGTTCAGCTTGAAGCTCCGGAAGGATTTCCCACCCGCCTCACCGATCTGGCTCACACCTTTTCCAGACTCGCTGACGGCCACCGGCTGGTGTACTCGTTTCCATCATCGCTTGTGTATTGTTGATTATGCCACAAAAGCCAACACCCGGCAAGACGGCAAAAAAGAGCGCGGCGCACCGTTTTCCGGGTGCCGCCGCGCCACATTCGTTCTAGAGAAGCTGCGCTACGATATCACATCATAAAACAGCGGCAGAGGCTCGACCGGTGTATCGCTCCACGCCACCGCGCGCAGCAGGCGCTCGCGAGCGGTTTGCAGTTTGGCGACGTCGTTGGCATGAACGGTGAAGAGCGCCTCGCCGGCCCGCACCGCATCGCCCACCTTGTGATGCACCAGAATGCCCACCGCGGCGTCAATGCTGTCTGTCTTGCGCGCGCGCCCGGCGCCCAGGTCCACGGCCGTTTCACCCACTTCGCGCGCATTCACAGCGGCAACGTACCCGCCGCGCGGCGCGGGAACATCCTCCACCAACGCGGCCCTGGCCAGGCGCTCCGGGTGATCGATGACGGTCACATCGCCGCCCTGCACTTCCACCAGGCGGCGGAACATGGCCCAGGCACGCCCGTCGTGC
>DAOUGY010000245.1:0-5093 GCA_034428975.1 Anaerolineaceae bacterium
GGTCATTGCCTATACGAATATCATCCGCCGCTATTTTAAGAACACCCGCCCGATTGTGCTGGGCGGCATCGAAGCCTCGCTGCGCCGCATCACGCATTACGATTACTGGTCCGACAAGCTGCGCGGCTCGATCCTATTTGATGCCAAAGCCGATTATCTGCTCTACGGCATGGCCGACAGCAGCGTGCTGGAGCTGGCTGACGCGCTGAAGACCGGCGGTGATGCCACCAATGTGCGCGGCCTATGCTACATCGCCTCAAACCAACGCGAGAACTATATTGAGCTGCCATCCTTCGAAGCCTGTGCCGCCGATCCGCAGGTCTTTACCCGGATGTTTCACCTCTTCTATCAAAACAACGACCCGCTGACGGCACAAGGGCTTTGCCAGCAGCACCTTGGCCGATGGCTGGTGCAAAACCCGCCTGCGCTCTACCCCTCGCGCGCCGGGATGGATGCTGTCTACGCCCTGGATTACGAGCGTGCTCAGCACCCGTATTATGAAAAACAGGGAGCGGTGCGCGCCCTGGAAACCATCCGCTTCGCCATTTCCACCCACCGCGGCTGTTACGGCGAATGCAACTTCTGCGCCATCGCCGTGCATGAAGGCCGCACGGTTCGTTGGCGCTCCCCGGAATCCATCCTGGATGAAGCCCGCCAGTTCACTCGCCACCCCGAATTCAAAGGCAACATCCTCGATGTGGGCGGGCCGACCGCCAACATGTACGGCTTTGAATGTGTCAAGAAACTCAGCAAAGGTGTATGCGCGGACAAACGCTGTCTCTACCCTGAGGTCTGCCCGGCGCTCAAAATCGATCACAGCCCGCAGGTCGATCTGCTGGAAAAACTGCGCCGGCTGCCCGGCGTCAAGAAAGTCTTCGTCGCCTCCGGCATCCGCTATGACATGGTGCTGGCCGATAAAAAAGCCGGACGGGCCTACTTGCAGCAGGTTGTCGATCATCATGTTTCCGGGCAAATGAAAGTAGCCCCCGAACACACCGAAGACCATGTGCTGCGCCGCATGGGTAAACCGGGCCGTCAGTCGCTGCTGCGATTCAAAGAGATGTTCGACCAGCTCAACCGCCAAACCGGCAAACCGCAGTTCCTGACGTATTACCTGATCGCCGCTTATCCGGGCTGCACTGAAGAAGACATGCGCAAGGTCAAAACCTTTGCCAGCCAAAAGCTGCACATCCACCCCGAACAGGTGCAAATCTTCACCCCCACCCCCTCCACCTATTCCAGCCTGATGTACTACACCGGCAAAGATCCATTCACCGGTGAAACCCTCTTTGTAGAGAAAGACATCGCCCGTAAAGAGCGCCAGAAAGCTGCCGTGGTCGATACGCCGCAACGGTCTACCAGCCCGCGCGATCCGCGCACCGCCCCCGGACGGAAACGCCCATGACCACCGCATCCCTGCCGCTTTTTGCCGTTTGCGCGCCCGGATTGGAGGCCGTCACGACCGCGGAGCTGCGCGGGCTGGGAATTTCGCCGTTGGGTCCGTCAACCGGCGACAGCCCGTCAGGCGGTGAAGGCGGCATCGAATTCAACGCCGATATGGAAAGCCTTTTCCGCGCCAACCTGCAGCTTCGTACGGCCAGCCGCATCCTGCTGCGCCTGGGCACATTTCACGCCGTCTCATTTGTCGAACTGCGCAAAAGAGCCGCGTCGCTGCCCTGGGAGCAATACCTGCGCCCCGGTCAGGCGGTGGCGCTGCGCGTCACCTGCCGTAAATCGCGCCTGTACCACTCCGATGCGGTGGCCGAGCGCGTGGCCGGCGCCATCGGCGATCGTCTGCGCACCCCGCCCGACGTGCGCAAATTGGATGAGAACGCCCCCGGCGACCCGCCGCAGCTGATCGTGGTGCGCTTCCTGAATGACGAGTGTACCCTTTCGCTGGACACCAGCGGCGCGCTGCTGCACCGTCGTGGATACCGTCAAGCCCTGGCCAAAGCGCCCCTTCGCGAAACGCTGGCTGCCGGTCTGCTGCTCGCTGCCGGCTGGGACGGCACCACCCCGCTGATCGATCCGTTCTGTGGCTCAGGCACCATTCCCATCGAAGCCGCTCTGCTGGCCTGCAAAATTCCCCCCGGACACACGCGTCGCTTTGCTTTTCAGCGCTGGCCGGGACACCCCTCCGCCCTGTGGCAATCGGTCTGGCGCAGCGCGCAGGCGCACATCACCACCGATTGCCCACCCATTCTGGCCTCGGACCGTGATGCGGGTGCGGTGCAAATGGCCGGCGAAAACGCCCAACGCGCCGGTGTATTCGGGCGAATCACGTTCACCCGTCAGGCTGTCTCCGCGGCCCAGCCCACCGAAGTGCCTGGCTGGATCATCACCAATCCACCCTACGGCGTGCGCGTCTCCGGCGGCAAAGATCTGCGCGATCTCTATGCGCAATTTGGTAATGTTTTACGGTCGCAATTTTCCGGCTGGCGCGTGGCGCTGCTCTGCTCGGAAGACCGGTTGGCGGCCCAGATGCAAATTCCCTTTGAGCGCAGCCTGGGGTTGGTCAACGGCGGTTTGCCCGTCAAATTGGTTATCGGACAAGTGGATTAAACCAACAGCGCCCCGTTTGGGGCGCTGTGATTTTTCAGAAGCAGAAACCACTCATGACATGTGGGCATTGCCCATGATGTAATTTTCCAGGCTGCGAATGTGGCTGTCCTTCTCCGAAACCACTTCTTTCACCAGGTCGCCAATGGAAATCATGCCGACCACATCGTCCCCCTGCATCACCGGAAGGTGGCGAATGCGCCGGTCGGTCATCAACGCCATGGCTTCATCCACCGATTGGTCCGGGCGCACATAGTACACCAGCGAAGTCATCAATTCAGCCACCGGGGTATCCAGACCGGCCTGACCAGTCCGGGCCACCCTGCGGGCAAAATCGCGTTCAGAAAAGATTCCGGCGATCCGCGCGCCGTCCTTGACAATCACGGCGCCAATCTCCTTTTCGGCCAACAGCGCCAGAACATCCATCAGACGGGTTTGCAGGGTCACCGTCCAAACAGCGTGACCTTTTTGCTTCAGAATGTGCCCGATCGTGGCCATGATTTTCTCCTTTCCCGAATCCCCAATACCATCTTATTTATCCCTTATATCAATAATAGCAAAATGCGCCCTTCTGAACAAGCCCCAGTTTGCTGTGATCCATTTTCATTATTTATCACTTTCGTTTCCATTCTGCTCCAAAAAAAAACAAGAAACGTTCGTTGCACGCCCTTATTCACCGTCCGCGCAAGAAAACGCCGCTGCAGGATTTTGCAGCGGCGTCTCTACCGTTTGATTGAGTTTATTTCTTTTCCTCTTTTGTGGTATCCCACCATTTGGACAGGCGCCCACCGGAGCGCTGCGGTTGGTCCATGTAGTGCGATACGTCATTAAAAAGCATCAGCCGCGCGCGCACGGGGTCCTTAAAATCAATCACATTCAGGCATGCCGGTGATTGGTCCAACCGGTCGCGGTACCCGCGTGCGTCAAACCCCAGCAGGCTGGAAATCAACAGGCGTAAAGTCGCCTTGTGCGAGACCACCAGCACGTTCTGTCCGCGGTGATTCAGCACAATTTCACGAATGACCGGCAACGCCCGGGCGATTACATTCACCCCCGCCTCACCGCCCAGCGGCGCATACGTGAACGGGTCTTCCTCCCAGGCAGCGTACTCATCTGGAAATTGTTTCTCCACATCTTTACGCAGCATCCCCTCCCAGCGTCCGTGGCTGATCTCGCGCAGCCCGTCGCGGTGGATGAGGTGCAGGTTGTGCGGCGCAGCCAATATGGTCGCGGTCTGCACGGTGCGCACCATCGGGCTGGCATACACCGCGGATATGTTATCGTCAGCCAGCCGTTCGGCCAACCGTTCCGCCTGAAATTTGCCTTCTTCCGACAATTCCGGGTTGACCGCGCCGGCAAAGCGATCTTCTGCGCTGAGCTGCGTGGCGCCGTGCCGGACCAGGTACAGCCGAGTTGTGCCTTGTGATGCCATAAATGAACCTCCCCACCGCGGATGTTGGTATCGCTATGGATTAACTATACAGGCATTTTGAACGGAGTAAACCATGGATTAGGTTGAGTTTTCAGGCATAAACCACTGCGCTACCCCGCAATGGCGAAGGCTTCGCTCAACCAACCCTGCACCTCATCATCAATGTTATCCATCGTAAACACTTCCAGATGATGCATAAAGCGCCCAGGGTACGGTTCTACCACCGACTTCCAACGTCCTGACTCATCCCGCCGGTGTAAAGCCACGCTCAACACCAGCGGGGCTGCCGGGCGGCGCAGCGCGTGACCGGGAATCCACACCCAGGCAAAACCGGTGCGGCGTCGGAACACCAGCTGGGTTTTTGCAACAACGACATGGCATTCACCCATTGAAAGGATTCGCTCATGAATGGCTTCAAACAACTGGCGCGCCTGCGCATCCCATCTAAAGAAATAGGCCAGGCGCTCCTCCAGGTCCGCATCAGGGTGCATCGATTTATTCACATTTGGATTTTATTCCATTTGGCCATCCGCCGCACCCGATTTCACCTCAACCCTAAAAAACAGACCGCCGGTTGAGCGGCGGTTGATTGCAGAAATCTCAGTTGTTCAAAGCCCCCTGGTTTATCCAATCCACCAGAATCTGTAATTGCTCTGCTGTCCATTTCGATCCACGTTTGGGCATGTCACCGGACGCGATCGACTCAACCACAAAGCTGTTCGCCGCGTCACCGGCGACTACAACCGCACCGTTTTGCGAGCCGGCCATCAATGTTTCATACGTCTTGAACGACAGGCCTTTCTCCGTTTTGTTGCCCCCGTGGCAGTTCAGGCAGCTTTTCGTCAGCATCGGCAGCACATTGGCAGCAAAGCTCACCCCGCCCGCCGGCGCGGCGGTCGCGGTTGCTTCGCTTGTTGCGGTGGGTTCTACGGCGGCACTGACCGCCGGGGGCATCGTCGGCGTTGGCGGTGCGCTGGTCAACGTGGGTGCGGCCGTGTCCGTCGGAGCGGGTGTGCTCACCAATTGCGCCTTCGGTGCGGCACAAGCCGCCAGCACCCAAACCCCTGCAATAAACCATCCAATCCATCGATAGTTTCGCATT
>DAOUGY010000246.1:0-3101 GCA_034428975.1 Anaerolineaceae bacterium
CGTTAATAGTCGACCCGTGAATAGCGTTTCCGATAGAAGGGAGAGGGATACGTCGTCCCGCTTCCTGATTTCAACGCTGGATTACCGGTAATTAATCGACGAAATGTTCATCTTCCCGCCTTCTGTCAGCAGGAATCTAGCCTGACAGCCGGTCCACCTGTTCCATTAGGATGATGTTTTCCGTCCCGATCACACCGGCGCGTTCAATCGCATCCTTGAAATCCTGCGAGGCGTACAATTCGGTGGCGCGCTCCATATCATCAAACTCGGTGAGAACCACCACGGAATACTGTTCACCCGCCACGCGATAGGCCACCGCGCCTTTTGAGCTGTAATGCTTGCGGATGGGAATAAATTCGTCGAACACAGTTTTCCACTGCATGAAATCTTTCACCTTGAACTGGGTCAGCACGTATGCCATGGGAACACCTCCTCACTCCTCTTCTGTTAATTCATTATAAAAACAGTAAATATTTTTTGCAAGCAGATAAAAAATCAGGAGATTGTGATACGGTCGCAATCTCCTGAACAATATAACCCCGCTTTAACTGCGGAGTGACGGTCGCCCATCCAATGTCAGATGCTGATTGCGCACCTGCCGGCTGATTTAGTTATTATTTCCATTCCCCCACCAGGTCGGCATGGGCCGCAAGGTACGCGTCAAACAGCGCTTTAGCCCGCGGATAGGATTGAACCAGCGGGTGAACCATCAGTGCATCCACTGCCAGCCCGCGCGAGCGATGGTGGACAGCCAGCCCGGTCAAAGTCTCGTACAGCTTGACCGTTCGCATCAGATTCAACTGTATCGGACAAATTTCACCGACCTCCAACGGGTGAATCCCGGTCGAGTCCACCCGGCAGCTGACCTCCACCACATCCCCATCCGCCATGCCTTGTATGGCTCCGGTGTTGGGCACGTTGAGCGCAGTAAACAATGGTCCGCCATGCTCCAGCGCCATAATAACCGAGAGCGCCACACCGGCATACCCTTCGCCTGCCTGTGCCGGGATGTCAGCATCAAATTTCTTATGCCGGTTTGCTTCATCGATGCTCATCCCGCCGTAGGCGTAATGCATATAGGTTTGTCCGCGGCGCTGCTCGTAGCCGAAGAAAATCCTCAGCGCGCGCTGCGGGTCATGCTCGATATCCACCGCTTCCAGCTGCTCCATAAGACGGCGGTTGAGTTCAACAATTTCCTCGCCGCGCGTCTGCCCCTCAGCGGAGATGGCTGCCACGGCCTGCTCGGGGTAATAGTAGTAATACAGGTATTCGTTGCAGAAGGCACCCGCCCGGCGTACCAGCCCGGGAGCGAACAGCGCCTGGTACCGCTGGAGGAATTCCTGGTTTTTTAATGCCGGCTGCATCTGGTCCACTCCGTCCATTGTGGCTCTGGCGCACCAGGAGAGATGATTCAGGCCATAAACCTCTGCTCGAACGCGGCCGGGATCGATTCCCAGCCACCCGGCGATGGCTCCCTGGGCGGCGTTGGCGCCATCACAGATGCCTACCGAGCGCTCAAAGCCGGCGTCTCTCAGTGCCTGGGTAACCAGACCGGCCGGGTTGGTGAAATTGAACATCCACGCGTCCGGGCTGACTTCCTTCAAAAGCCGGGCGTAATCGAGTAAAGCGGGAATGCTGCGCATGGCTATGGCAAAGCCACCAGGTCCGGTCGTTTCCTGTCCCAATACACCGTGGCGCAAGGCAATGCGCTCATCGGCAGCCCGCCCAATATCCTGTCCGGCGCGGATGGTGGTCACTACATGTTTGGCACCAGTGAACGCCTCCCGGGCATCCGTGGTGGTGGTGATTTTGAAAGGATCCCCGGCCCTGTGAACAATCTGCCGGCAAAGGCTGCCAAAGGTAGCCAACTTTTGCCTGTCAACATCCATCAGACACAATTCGGTAACCCCAATTCTGGACTGCCAGTTCAGCAGCGACATCACAAACAAGGGAGACCGTACTCCGCCGCCCCCGATCAATGCCAGTTTCATCTGCCGCTCCTAAAGGTACTTTTTTAGCTGTTCGAGCGAAAAAGCCGCGCTGGCTCCGCCGCGCTGGGTGGTGGAATATCCGCCGCAGATGTTGCCGTAGCGCAGGCAGGTTTCAATCGGCTCGTCGTGGATCATGCCGGTCAAAAAACCCGCATTGAAGGAATCCCCGGCACCGGTGGTGTCCAACACCTCCAGCTTAAGCGCCGGCGCGTGCCAGACCTGCTGTCCGGACCGGGCGTAAGCCCCCTGCGCGCCGCATTTGAGGACGACCAGCGGGCAAACCTCTGCCAGCCGGGTCAGCGCCAGCTCGGGGTCGCTCTCGCCGGTCAACTGGCACGCCTCGCTCTGATTCGGCGCGAAAACATCCGTCACCCGCAAAAGATCGATCAAACCCGCCTCATCCAGCGTGGTGGTCACATACTGGCAATCGATGAATACGCGTCCCCCCAGTTCATGCACCCGTTCCGCCAGGAAACGCGTCTCCAGGGAGACGTTGAACGGAAGGTTAAACACCCACTGCGGACGCTGTGCCTCAATCAGCGCCATTTTCATCGGATCCACCGGTAACTCGTCCATGTAGCTGATAAAGCCGCGATCATGCTGGAAGGAAAAGCTGACGCTTATCGAACGCAGCGGCTGTGAGAATTCGCGGAACAGTGAGGTGTCCATCCCGGCCCGGTGCGACTCCTCGTGGATAAAGCGGCTGAAGATATCGTTGCCAAGCCGCGCTGCCCACCTGGCGCGGACGCCAAGACTGTGCAGCCAATGGGCGGTGATATATGTCCCGCCCGGCACAATCTCCATCGACTGGCCGAACAGGTCCGCGCCTAAACGCGGCACCTCCGGCAGCCCGGTGATGATCACATCACAAAAGTAATCGCCAAACAGCAGAACGTCACAATCAGAGGTCATTGGGTATAGTCTACCAAAAACCGGGAAAGAATGGTGTTTGTTGTATACGGAAAGGCTGGCGGATCGCCACCGTGACCATTACTGTCACGCCGGAGACGTTGTATATCTACCTGCCGGTGATCTTCCGCTAGCCCGTCACCGTTTAAATCAAGAGAGGCTGCTTCCCCCGGCAGCCTCTCTGCTTATTTAGCGCTGGAT
>DAOUGY010000247.1:0-7634 GCA_034428975.1 Anaerolineaceae bacterium
CTGATGCAATACAAGGCCACCGTTCTGGTGTCCATCCACAACGATTCCTGTGATTACGTCGGAGCGGATGCCAAGGGGTTCAAAGTGGCCGCCGCCATGAACAGCGTCTACCGCGACCGCGCCGACCGCCTGACGGCCTGCCTGATCTCGCGTTACAACCAGGCCACCAACTTGCCCTTCCACTACAACACAATCACCGACGACATGACCTTCTACCACAACTTCGATGAAATTCACACCGAAACCACGGCGGCGATCATCGAAACCGGCTTCTTGAATGGCGATCGAGACATTCTGGTCAACCACACCGATTTGGTCGCCAGGGGTGTCGCCGACGGCATTCTGTGCTTCATCCGCAACGAGAACCCCAACCTGCCCACGCTCACCCCGCCGCCCGCCGCCGTTACCCCCACCCCATGAGCCCTTCCGCCCGACCGGACGTTCAGGATCTCCTCCGGCAGTCCCGCCTGGCGCTTCAGCAGGGCCGCCGCACCGAAGCCCGCCGGCTGGCGGTGCAGGCCGCCCAACTTGCCCCACAATTGGAAGATCCCTGGCTGCTGCTGGCGGCCATGGCCAGCCCGCAAGCCAGTCTCGATTATTTGCGCCGCGCGTTGGAGATCAACCCGAACAGCCTGCGCGCCCGGCAAGGGTTGCAATGGGCGCTCGAGCGCACCCGTTCCGCTGAAGATGACACCGCCCGTATCCTTCCCGCCCGTCCGGTGGAACCGCCCCCCGCGCCCGCCGATACGCACCCGGTGCGGGTGCGCCCTGCCCTTCGGTCAGCCCCGCGCTGGATGCGCCCTGTGCTATGGGTCATCGGCCTGCTGATCGTGGCTTTGATGGCATTCATATTCATCCCGCGCGAACCAGCCGTGGCACGATCTTCCGCTGCGGCGCGCCCCGCCAATGCTCTTGTCAAAGAATCCCTCACCCCCACCCCCACGTTGACGTTCACCCCCACCAGCACGCCCACCCAAACGCCCACCAGCACACCGACCCATACGCCCAAACCAACCAAAAAGCCCACGCGCACCAAAGAACCGACCGACACCCCTGAACCGGTGCCCGAGCAGGAAGAGGTCGCACCGCCCCCGGACATCGGTGACATCAGCGGTCATTGGATCGATGTGGATTTATCCGACCAGATGGTCTATGCGTACGACGGCAGCGAGCTGGTCAACTCATTTGTCGTCTCCACCGGCACTTGGCAGCACCCCACTGTCACCGGGCAATATACCATTTATGTCAAATATACGTATGCCGACATGTCCGGCCCCGGCTACTATTTGCCGGATGTGCCCTATGTGATGTATTTTTATCGCGGGTATGGCCTGCACGGCACTTACTGGCACAACAATTTCGGCACACCCATGAGCCACGGCTGCGTCAATCTGCGCACCGAGGACGCCGGCTGGCTGTTCGATTTCGCCGATGTCGGCACGATGGTCAATGTCCACGAGTAATGGATGCACAGCGAACGTCTCCGCCCGATCTGACTCGCCGCCGCTTCCTGCGGCTGGCTGGCGGCGCCTGTCTCGGATTGCTCTGGATGCCCGCCTTGCGCCCCCTCTTCCGGCTGCAATCATCCACCGATAGCGAAACCCAGCTCGGTCGCATTGCCGATGCCACCGTTCCTCTCTACGACAGCCCCTCCCATGAGGGCAATCTGGTCCGCACATTGTGGCGGGACCTGGTGCTGCCCATCACGGCCGTCACCATCGGCGACAAGCAGCCCGCCCACAACCGCGTCTGGTATGAGATGAACGGGGAGGGATTTGTTCATTCTGGCAGCGTGCAACCGGTCAGCGTACAGGTGCAGCGCCCCGCCAATCGCATCATCGGGGAAGGACGGCTGGCGGAAGTGACCGTGCCGTTCACCGATTCTGTCTGGAACCCACTGCGCCCGAAAAATACCGCCTACCGCCTGTATTTCGAAACCACCTACTGGGTAACCGGTGTCGTGTACGATACCGATCAAAAGCCGTATTATCGCATCAAAGACGATTTCTTCAATTTTAACCACTATGCCGATGCGCGCCATCTTCGCCTGGTGCCCATGGCCGATATCACCCCCCTTTCCCCGCAGGTGCGGCCCGGCGACAAGCGTCTGGAAGTCAATCTGGACGCCCAGACGGTCACTGCTTTTGAGAAGAAAACCCCCATTTTCGAATCGCGTATTTCGTCCGGTTCTCAATTCAGCAACGGCGATTACACCACACCGCGCGGTAGATTTTCCACTTACTACAAACGCCCCAGCCGCCACATGGCCTTTGGCAACCTGGCCAACCCCAACAGCTACGATCTACCCGGCGTGCCCTGGGTTTGCTATATTGAAAAACGCGGCATCGCCTTTCACGGCACATACTGGCATAACGATTTTGGCCGGCCGCGCAGCCACGGTTGCATCAACCTGCCCTCCTCGGCGGCGCGCTGGATCTACCGCTGGACGCTGCCCTCGGTGCCGTTTGAAGAATTGTTGGGGTATGAAGACCCGGGAACGCGGGTCGATATCGTCTAAACGCGTCTAATCGCTCTCGCCCAGCAAAATCACCTGAAGATCCTGATTGTACACCTGCGCCGGACCGGCGCCGGGCGATGGAAATATCTGTCCCAGGGTATACGCGCCCACAAAGGGTACGGCGCCCAATTCCGCTGCCAGGGATTCCGCCAGCTGGTTGGGAGACGCTTCAAACAACATTTGCCAGGCCACATCCGCCAGGGCAATCGCCGCCAGCGGACGGGCATTTCCCAGTGCCGCGCGTGCTTGCGCCACCGCCTGGGTGACCACCCGGCGGCATGTTTCCGGGTCTCCGGCCATGAAGTGCGCCCGACTGCCCTCAGGCACCGGTGCATTCATGCGCAGGCTGCCGTCCACTTCCACATGCAACGGTGAACGCAGCAGCAATTCGCCCCCGGACGTCTCCAGGCCCAGCGGATACAACCGCACCAGTTCCTTCAGCGGCGGGAAGCTCCAATCATGCACAGGATAGCCAAAAATCCGCGCGTATACCTCGGCCGCATTGGCGCCGTCCAATTGGTTAACCCACAGACCGTTAGCCCGGCTCACCCGGCAGGTGATGCCCAGGTCCAGCCAGCCGTGTCCCCGGCCAGCGCCGCAGGCAAATTTGCCCTCCAGCGTCACCGCGGACAATGCGCCGTGCTGACAACCGTTGGTGCTCAACACATCCGCGCGTCCCTGCTGACGATCCCCGGTCGCCAGCGCGCCCAGTATCGGAAGATGCAGACCACTCAGTTCGGTACACAGCGAGCCGGCTCCGCCCGAAACACCATCCAGCGCCAGCAGCAAACCGTGTGGCTGCGCTCCTATCTCAGTCAGGCTGGTCATCAACGAGTGCGCTGCAACCGATGGATCGCGCGCGAACTCGGGCAGCCAAAAAGATTGTGCCTTCAAAGACAATCCGCTGACGATCATCACCGATACCGAATACGAATGCGCGCTGCCGGCGGTGAGCGGCGCCGTCGTTGAAAAACCCCACACCGGCAATGTCCCCAGCAACGATTGAATCCCCCGTAATGCTTCCGCGCTGGAAAACTCTGCCGACACAAAAGCGATGCACAGCGCCGGTCGGGTGGTGCCCAGGGTATCCAAGGCTTTCTGAACGGCGCGCCGCGCGATCTGGCGCGCGTCCAATCCTTGTGCCGTGCCCACCGCAACTCGTCCTGTCATGCATCACCTCGTGCTGTCTAGGCCTGTTCCGCCACCGGAACCGTGAAGTGGAATGTGGTGCCTTTTCGGAATTCGCTTTCAAACCAGATGCGCCCGCCCTGCATTTCCACCAGGCTGCGCGTGATGTTTAAGCCCAAACCGGTGCCCGGTGCTTCGCGGGTTTTGGGATCTTCGGAACGGAAGAACTTCTGGAAGATTTTCTTCTGATCCTCGGGCGATATGCCGATGCCCGTATCCCGCACCCAGATATGCACCACCTCGCGCGCGCCTTTTTCATCCCACTGGTTCAACGATTTTTCCGCGCCCAGGAAGATCTGGCCGCCGTTGTCGGTGTATTTGTGCGCGTTGCTCACCAGGTTGACCAACACCTGCGAAACGCGCGTGCGGTCGGCCCACAACATGGGCAGATCATCCGCAACGCGAATGTCCAGCTTCTGGTTCTTTTCTTCGATCTGGCGGCGCGTCGAGCGCACGGTTTCCTCGACCACATCCATCAAGCGCATGGCCTTGTAGTCCAACCGCAGCCGGCCGGCCTCGATCTTGGATACATCGTTCAAATCGCTCACCAGTGTGTTCATCCGGTCAATGTTGGCGCGAATGGTGGTGAGGAAGCTGGATTGACCCTCATTGATCGACCCGACGGCGCCCGCCGCAAGCAATTCGGTATAGCCCTTGATCGAAGTCATCGGGTTCTTCAATTCATGCGCCACGAACGAGACGAACTCGCTCTTGGCCACATTGGCCGCCTGAATGGCCGCATACAATTGCGCGTTGGAAATGGCAATCGCGGCATGGTCGCTCAAGCGCTGCAGGAAGTTCAACTTGTCCTCGGAGACCGCATCCGCCGCGTTACTTTCCAGCAGCAGCAAGCCAATCATGTCGCTCTCGCGCTGAATGGGCACCGCCACCTGCGCCGTGGCCGAAGCCAGCAAGCCGGTATTGCGCATGTCCAACACACGGGTCTGCACAGTGCCGGTTTCGATCACCGCCGCCAGGTCAATCGCCTCGCCCGCCAGCAAACCGTCACTCAGGCTGTCCAATTCAGTGGTATAGCCTTGCGAGGCCATCACCACCACCCCGCCCTCGACCAAGCGCCCCACCAGGCCTGCCTGCGCGCCCGTCTGGCGCATGGCCCATTCCAAGGTGATCTTCATCGCCAGCAGGATATCCAGGCTGGTATTCAACTCACGATCAATACGCTGCATCACCGAAAGTTCTTCCACGCGTTCGGCCAACGCCTGATCGGTGTTGGTGTACAGGCGCGCATTTTCAATCGCCACAGCAGCCTGCGCGGCAAAAGCGGTCAGCAGATCGACGTCGTCCGGCAAAAAGCGTACGCCGTCCTGCTTGTCGGCCAGCTCAAGAACGCCCGTCACGCGCTCCTGCAGCAACAAGGGCACAGCCACGCGGCTGCGTTTCTCAAACGGCCCTTCCGCGTCGCTGAACTCCGCCCGATTCACCGCCGGGGATGGGTTTTCCCACACCACCGGGCGATTCTCGCGGGCGGCCTGCCACAATATACCGCCATCCGGCGCCAACCGGGTGTTGGTCGTGTCACCGAAGGAGCCCTGCACGGCACGGTAGACCAGGTCACCGGTCGGTTCGTCCATCAGCAGCAGGCTGCCCGCTTCACAGCGCAAGATATCCACTGCGCTTTGCAGTACATTCTGCAGCAGTGGCTCCACTTCCAGCGTGGCGCTCAACTGGCGGGTCACCTCGTTCAACCCGGCTAATTGCCGGGTGCGGCGTTCGGCTTCCTGTAGCAGCCGCGCTTTCACAATCGCGCCCGCCACCTGATCCGCCACCGCTTCCAGCAGGTTCTGATGTTCCTGGGTATACACCACGCTGGCTTCATGATTGCACAACGTCAGTGTGCCGATGGTCTCTGCGCCGCTGTTCAGCGGCACGCACACCCAGGCCAGCAAGTCGTTGCGCACCGCCATGATGCCCCGCCGCTGACATTCTCGGGCGTAGTCATCCGTCAAAATCGTGCGGCGCTGTTTCAAGACTTCGTATTCCAACGCCCCACCCATTAACGGCTTCTTCTCGCGCTGATCCAGGCGCTCTTCATCCACCACAAAGAACGCCGCCATCAACTGCCCGGTGAAGGAATCCAGCAGCGCCAGTTGGAACTCTCGCGCCGGCACCACCTGCGTTGTCTGCGCGTAGATCAGTTCATAAATATCATCCAATGTCAGGGTCACATTGACGCCTTGCGCCACGCGGGCCAGCACATTCAGGCCCCGCACGCGGTTTTCCATATTGGCTAACGTCTGCGAACGTTCCAACGCCAGCGCGGCCTGTTCGCACAACGCATTCAAAAAACTGACTTCGCGGATGTTGTACGGTTCGCCGGTCATAATCGGCCCCAGCGCCAGCCAGCCCGAAAGGCGCTGACGACCCGGTAAAGGCACAATCACCTGCGCCCCCAGCATCTGCAACCGCGGCAAATCGGCGTGCAGCGCATCCGCCATGCTGTCATCGCTCAGGAACACCGGCTCGCGCTGGCGGGCCAACAATTGCGCCAATGCGCTGGTTACGGTAAAGCGCAGGTCGCTGCTGGTCTGCCCTTTGCCATTCATCGATGCAACATACAATTCACTGATCGGGTCGTAGGTGTAGACATGCAATGTGGATGGAGAAACCGCTTGCTCCACCGTCTGGCTCAGGATTTGAATCACCGATCGCGAATCGGTCGCGCGGCTGATTTCCTCGCCGAACGATTTGATGCGTTCATCAAATACATGCCCACCGCGCAGAAAAACCCGCCCCACGGAGCGTTCCAGCCGGTACCGCAGGGGCTGAATCAGCAACGCAAGAAGCACAATCACCAGGCCGGTCACCAGGGGGCTGTTCGGCACCGCCAGGGCATTCAACAGCAGTGTCAGCCCGGCCACCAGCAGGGCGTAACCGACCGCCACCAAAACGGTAACCAGGCCAAACACCACCCCGCGTGAGACAAGAAAATCGGATTGCGTCATGCGGTATCGCTGCAACGAATATCCGGCGGCGGCCGGCATCAAAATCAGCGGCAGAACCAACCATGGGGAAAACGGGAAATAAACCGTCCAGATCGGCGCGCCGATGAACCAGATCGCCATCGGACCCACGGCCAGCAAGGTGCCCAGCAGAATGATGCGCAACTGCTCTTTTTCCACCGGCGATGAACTGGAAAAATAGCGGATCGTCGCCCACGACATGGCGCCCAGCACCGAAATGCCAATAAACCCATAACTGGCACGCCAGATCAGGGCGTAGCGCATGGGCGCTTGAATGTTGTTCAACTGCGTAACCGAAACGATCCCCAGAACCAGAGCAATCGCATAGGGAATGAGAATCGAGACGGGATGAAGTCGAATCCAGCGCGGCTCACGCGGGTACACCACCACAAAGTGGATCAGGCTGGCGGCGGTCAGCGGCAGCGCCATCGACCAGATGGCGCTCAAGCGATGCGTGGTATACAGGTCAAACAACGTTCCGACGCCCAGGGCCACCGATGTGGCAAATAGGACAAAGGCAATTCCGCTGGTGACCTGTCGCCGGATGGAGAAGATCCAGATCGCGGCGGCTAAAAACGCCAGGCCGATCAGATAGGGAACAAAGAAATACGCGTAGCGGTCTCGTTCGGGCAGGTGGATCAGGGCTATCGGGTAATCGCGCTCTTCGGCTTCCGGCGTGAGCACGTTTAGCGTCACCGTGTCCCCCACCACATGTGATTCCAGAATGGCGCGCAGGTCATCGGAAGAACTCACCGTGCGGGAATCAATCCCGCGCAATTGATAACCAAAAATCAAGCCTTGCTGATGCGCCGGCCACTGCGAAGGTGATTCGGTCGAGCCGCTGCCATTGAACACCATCGTCTGCTCGACAAACGCCCCGATGAACGGCAGGTCGATCCACCTGAACCCCAGCACCGGCACATACAGGTAAACCGCCAGCCCCAGGA
>DAOUGY010000248.1:0-6397 GCA_034428975.1 Anaerolineaceae bacterium
ATGAGTTTGGGGCGGGGGAATGTAATGGAAGTGTGGCGTCAAGCCAAGCTGCTTGCTGGTGAGGCTGCAGTATATATCGATGTTCTCTCAAACATAAATTCTGTATTTTTATTGCCAGGGATGATTTGCTTTAAAGCACGTTTGATTCTAGAATAAATAAATGGGCATTAATTATTCGGGGGAGAAAAATGAAGACGTTTAAGCAAATAATTTCAAGAATACTATTTTTGAGTGTATTCGCAATCATCTTTTCGTCATGCGGTTCGATGAAAGATGAGAATACTCGTGAGTTGAAAAATCAGGTTAACGCTCTTCAGACGCAAAATGCACTTCTCCAAGAGGAACTGGCATCCCGCGAAAATCAAGTGGAAGACCCTGAACCTCCAACCGCTGAACCTTTGGAGGCGGAGTTCATTGAAATTACTCCGACCTCGGAAATCTTGCCAACCACCCCTGTTCCTGCAGGGCAACCCATTATCTATGATGGATGGGCTATTACGGTAAGCAAGGAATTATATATTCAGGATTTTGATAACAGTTTTGGGATTTCAATCTATGTTCGAAACCTTGGTGATTCGAGCAGGGTTTTCCGCTATATGCACGCGAGCGTTGAAATTAAGGATGATATTGGAACAACATTCGAAATGGTTGCCGATTCACATTGCGAGGAATATCTACACCTACCCATGAATCTGCAAGTTACCGCTGGAGAATCGGTAACAGTGGGTCCAAGCCACTTAAATATGTATTGTTCCAGGGCTGGATCGTTAACACTCTTTCAGGGCCCCATACCACTGGCAGCCCAACAATTGCTTGTCCATTTTTCCGACTTTGGTCCATTTAATGACGTTGATGTTGTTATTGATTTATAGCGAGTAGGTTGCGTTGAGGGCGAACGCGCAGGACAATCTTGCGGCTATGACCCGCCCGAAACCCAACAATCCTGTGACGTTGGGTTTCGCTCTGGTGATGGCAGGCTTGAGTTGCAGCCCATCCGTTCGCCCCCACCTCCCCCTGAAGCGGGGAGTTTTTTAAAGCCCTTCCCTTCAGGGAAAGGTTGGGTTAGGTACTCCGCGGCGAGCCGTGCTTTCCCGCTGGCCTGTATGGGGGATGGGTCAACTCAACCCGGCGGCGCGGCGCAGGCGGTCTTCACCCAGCCGCCCCAGGAAGGGCAGCAGGGCCGTCTCGCGGCGGTACAGGCGCTGCAGATCGGCCAGCAGGTGCGCCGAACTTTGCGCTTCCAGCAGCTTTTGTTTTTCCAACAGGGGAATTTGCAACAGCGCCGCGGCGGAATACAGCATGTGCAGCACGTCTTCCTGCATGGGCAGGTCTTCCGGACGGGGCATGCTCTCGTCGCCGTGCGCAATCAGGCGCAAGTAGGCGATCATCTGCTCGCGCAGGGCGCGCTGGGCGCGCACCACCGGCAGGGTATGCGGCTTGTCCAGCGGCAGGTTTTCCACCACCCCGGTCAGGTACGGCTCGTCGCGATGGATCTCATGGATGCGAAAGCGGTCCATGCCGAGCGCCACCAGGTCCATGCTGCCGCCGGGCACCGGTTCGAGGTGGGCGATGATCGCGCTGGTGCCGACGGCATAAGGCACCGCCGGGCCGTCCACCTCGCGCCCCTCGCGGATGAGCGCCACGCCAAAGGGTCGGTGCCCGTCGAGGCAGTGCCGAATCATGGCGCGGTAGCGCATCTCAAAGATGTGCAGGTGGATGGGCATGCCCGGGAAGAGCACGGTATTCAGCGGGAACAGGGGCAGTTCATACATGGTGATTGCCTCAATTGTACCCTGCGCGCCGCGAAATTCCAGCCTGCGTACAAGGTGCAAAAGCGATGGCGCGCCGGAACGATCTCTACTACAATTTGGGTATGCCTCCCGTTGATGGTCCGCTGGACTTTACGCTGTGCTTTCTGACGCGCGGCGATCAGGTGCTGATGCTGCACCGCCGCAAAGCGCCCAACCGCGGGCTGTGGAACGGGGTGGGCGGGCACCTGGAGCCGGGCGAAAGCCCGTTGGCCGGCTGCCTGCGCGAAGTGTGGGAGGAGACCGGTTTGAGCATCCCGGCGGCCCGTTTTGGCGGGCTGGTCACCTGGGAGGGGTTTGAGTTTCCGCCCGGAGGGCTGTATCTTTTCACGGCTGAAGCCCCGCCCGGCGAGGTGACGGGTGACGGCGAAGGCGACCTGGCCTGGCGCTGGCGGGGGTGGGTGTTTTCTTCGCCGCAAGTGGTGGGTAACATTCACCTGTTCGCTCCGCTGCTGCTGGCCGGGGCGGCTCCGCGCCGCTATCATTTTGCATACCGCGACGGGCGCCTGGTGGTCCACACCGTGCACCCGCTGCCGCCTCAGTTGCGCGTGGAATAAACCCGGCGGCCGGGGGACGGCCGCACATACCACTCCATGTCGGGGGGCATTATGACGGATACGATCTGCCCGCATTGTGGGAAAGCCAACCCGCCGGACCTGCGCTTTTGCCTGGGCTGCGGCGCGGCCCTGTCGACGGCGCCCGGCGCCTCACCACCTCCGGTTCCGGCCTGCCCGCGCTGCGGCATGCCCACCCGCCCCGGGGCGGCTTTTTGCCCGGCTTGCGGCGCAAAACTGGTGAATCCGGTTCCTGTGCCGCAGACCTTTCGGGGGGCGCCGCCTGTGCCTGTCATGGCATCCCCGGTCAAAGCGCGCCGTCCGGCCGGTTTCACCGCGCTCAGCCTGCTGGCGCTGGTGCTGACGGCCGGCTTTCTGGCGCTGCTGGCGGGTGCGTTGATCGGACTGCGCCCGGAGCTGGCGCGTTTTTCCGGGACGGAAGAGCGCACCACGCTGAATGTGCCCGCTGATTTCACTTATGAAGAGAGTGAAAAACTGCGGCTGATCGCCGCGGCCTTCCGCAACCCGGCCGAGCCGCCCGCCGCGCTGCCGGCGGCGCTTCAAGCGCCGGCGGATGGGACGCAATCGCCGCCCGCCGATCCGCTGCCGGTGGACCTGGAAGGCGAGGTGCTGCGCGTGCGTCTGGCGGAAAACCTGCTGGGGCGGGACTGGTCGCAGGCCTATGTGCTCACCCTGCGCAGCTCCACCGGATTGAACACGGTGCTGTATCGTGGCGCGGCCGGCTTGCTGCGCAGCGGCGATCGCGTGCGCGTGCGCGGCCTGGCCGTGGAATCCGGCGGCGGAATCCTGGCCGATCGCGTGGAAAACCTCTCCCCACTCACGCACCTGGACGAGGAAACCCTCTGGCTGATGCGCGCCGCGGCGGGCGTCTTCCTGTACGGCATGGCCTGCCTGGCGGTCTTCCTGTGGCGCGCCCAACGCGCCCGCTGGCTGCGCACGGCCCTGTCGGTGGTGCTGCTGGGGCTGCTGCTCGGCCCGTCGTTGAGCGCGTGCAGCATGAACGTGCACACCACCCTGCTGCCCAACGGCAGCGGGTGGGTCGGCCTGACGATCGGCGAAAAGACCGAAAACATCACCTTCCTGCGCCAGATCCCCGGCGTGGCGGATTTGATGGACGCCTGGATGGCCAACGCGCGCGCCGCGGGCATGCAGGTGGACGAAACCCGGCTGGGCGACGAGCAAACCATTTTCGTGCAGCGTCCCTTTGGCCGCCCGGACGAACTGGCCCAGGCGGCGCTGCTGCCCGGCGAAGGCGGCAGTTGGGTGTACGCCGAGCAGTTCCGCGAAGGCGATGTGCTGGTGACGCGCTACACGGCGCTGGTGAACACCTCGGCGCTGCTGGTCACCTCGGAGGATACCGACCCGCAGGCCGCCAGCCAGATGCGCAGCGAGATGAGCGCCATGGATTTCCGCTACACGCTCAGTCTGCCCGGCGAGGTGGCCTATCACAATGGCGCGCAGCAAAGCGGCAATCAATTGACGTGGCAGTTGCGCATGGATGACAGCAACCAGATTGTGGCCGAGTCGCGCCTGGTGATGGCCCCGCAAGCTCTGCCGTCGCGAACGCGCCTGCTGGCCTGGGTGGGCATTGGCGCGGCGTTCGGGCTGTTCACCCTGCTGCTGGTTCTCGGCTTTCGCTTGTTCCGGCTTTCTCCGCGGGAGGTGACCCATGCGGCCTGAACGTCGAAAACGCAGCATCATGCTGGTGATTGCCATGCTGCTGCTGGCGCAGCTGGCCTGCACGGCGGGCAACATTGACCCCGCCGACCCGCGCTTGCAGCCCCCGGTGCAAAACATCCAGCAGCTTTTTGATCAGTTGTTCAAGCAGCTGGGTCTGCGCCCGCTGACCGACCAGCCCCTGGCCTGGATCACCTCGCCCGACCCCAAATCCAGCCCGGCAGGCGGCAGCCCCCTCACCGTTTCAGGCCTGGCCTATACCCAGGCCGACCTGTTGAGCGAGACTGCCCCGGTGGTGGAGTTGTATACCCTGTTGGCCAGCGGCTGCGAGGGCGGTTTTACCCTGCAGCAAAAATTGGGCGAGGTTTCGATGGGCAGCATGCGCGCGTGGAGCATGAGCGTCACGCCGCCGGCGGGCGCGCTGGTGGGCGCGGTGATTGTGGTGGACGGTCAGACCAGTCCGGTGGGCAACGTGCTGGCTTTCGACGCCGTGAACTGGACACCGCGCTTGACCTCGCCGCCGGACGGCACCAACGTGGAGATCAACAGCGAATCTGCGCTGGTCAATCTGGCCGGTACGGGCGGCCCGGGCATGTGCGTGGAGGTCTGGCGTGGTGACGAGCGGTTGGGCAGCGCGGCGGCGGACGCCAACGGCGCGTGGAGCCTGCCGGAAGCGCCCATCGTGCGCGGGGCCAACGAACTGGCGCTGCGCGTGGCGCGCCCGGAGCAGGAAATCCCCGCGGGTAAAGCCGTGATCACCGGCTGGACGCTGGAAATCGACTGGCCGTTTGGCGCGAAGAATCCCGGCGAGGCTTACCAACCAGATCTGAAGCTCGGGCAGGTGACGGCCTGGTACGGGCCGAACGATTTTCATCCAACCATCGGCCACCCCTGGCATGACGGCATCGATATCGCCCGGAACAGCGGGCAGAATTCGCTGCTGGTTCGAGCAGTGGCGGACGGCACCGTAGTGCAGGTCGATTGCGCGTCGGGCGGCCTGAATTATGTGGTGGTGGATCACGGCGCATACGCCAGCCGTTATCTGCATCTTAAGGATAATGCCTGTGACCATGCCACGGAATACGTCAAAGTGGGCAGCGTGGTCTATGTCGGCGATCCGCTGGCGACGATGGGCGACTCGGGCACGCCCGGCGCCGTTCACCTGCACCTGACGGTCTTCCGCTGGGCCAACGGCTCGCGTGATGCCGCGCTGAAAGATACGAAATACAAGTGGAAGTGGACGCCCGGCGAGCTGGTGAACGTAAACCCGGCGAATGGTTCAACCTTTGCGGGTGGCCTGACGCGCAATTTCAAAGGCTGCGCGCTGACCGGTGATATCTGGGACGTGGACTGGTCGCAGGTGACGGTGGCTTACAGTTGCGATCCCAAGAATTACCCCAGCGGTACCTGCTTTAACCATATTGTGTGCCCTGGCGGCGTCTGCGAGTGTAAATGATGAAAATACCCCAACGAACCTGGAAGAGTTGTTTGCCGGCGGCGCTGCTCTTTGCGCTGGTCGGGCTGCTCGGACTGGCCGGGTTGGTCTATCTGGGCACGCAAGCCGGGCTGGTGGATTTGAGCCGCATTGCCTGGCCCGATTGGCTTTCGCCGCAGCGTACCGCGCTGGTGGTTAATGTTCAACCCGACGGGGCCGAGGTGCGCCTGGACGGGCAGCCGGCGGGCGTCACGCCGCTGACGCTGCACGTCTCGCCCGGCGCGCACGACCTGCTGGTGCAGGCCGAGGGCTACCTGCCGTGGACCACGCGCGTGCAGGCGGTGAACAACGAAGAATTGCGCTTTGACCATCGGCTGGTGTATCGCCCGCAGGTCACGCGCCTCGCCGTCACGGCGCAGCTGCCCGTCTGGGATGCAGGCGGGAACCTGCACTACATCGATGCGTCCAACGGCTACCGCTGGGTGCGCCTGGATGGCAGCGGGGTGACCACCGAACTGGGCGCGCTGCCCGGCGAACCGCGGCACGCATGGCTGTCGCCGGACGGCACGCGCATGCTGGTCAGCCTGACGAGCGGAGATTCACCGGCCGGGATGCTGCTGTCGGCGGGCGCCGCGAGCGTGGACCTGTCTGTGACGGCCCAGGCGGTGGTCTGGGCGGCCGACAGCCGGTCCTTCCACCTGCTGGGCACATCCGTCACGCCCGGCGAAGTCGTCAACCCGGATGCGCCCCTGAGCGGGACGCTGGGCCTGTGGCAGGGCGCGCCGGACGGCCGCCTGGTGGAGCTACCCTTTACCGCCGGCGGTTCCAGCGCATTTGCCTCGGCGCTGGCCTTTTCGCCCGATGGGCGTTACCTGGCGGCCGGGTCGGCCGGCGCGCTGGAG
>DAOUGY010000249.1:0-8585 GCA_034428975.1 Anaerolineaceae bacterium
TGGGCGGTGTTGACGGGCGGCTTGACCCCCGGAAAATGCCGTTGAAAGGCCGCGCTCTCCGTGCCGTAAAGCAGCAGGTCGCGCTGCGCGGGAGTGTACTCGCGGATCGGGCGCTGCAGGTCGAACTCGAAGCCGTAATAGCGGGCAGCGTTGGTCAACAGACCGCAAAAATAGTGCATGTGCGCATCCACAAACCCCTCAACCGCCCGCTCGGTCAGGCTCTTGCTTTCGTCGATCATCCGCTCCAAGATCACCTGACGCGTCACACCCAGGCCGGTGCAGGCCGGGCAGGCCCCCGCCGGTTTGTTGAACGAGAAGCTGGCCATGCTCAATTCCGGCACCGGCGCGTCGCAGTGCGGGCAGGCAAAGCTGCCCTGCGGGTTGTCGTCCGATTCATCGTCCAGCGTCAGGGCGGCGCCTTCCAGCGCGGGCGGCGGCACGTCGCGACCGCAGACCGGGCACGGTCGATGGCCCAGACGCGCATACAGCACGCGCAGGTAGGTGAACACATCGGTGGCGGTGCCCACCGTCGAGCGCGGGCTGTGGTTGGTCAGGTGCTGATCGATGGCCACCGTCGGCGACAACCCCTCGATCGCATCCACCGGCGGACGGGTCAGGCCCATCGACACCATGCCGAGCGCTTCGATGTACCGGCGCTGGCCTTCGTGGTGCAAAATATCAAACGCCAGGGTGGTCTTGCCTGAACCGGACAGGCCGGTCAGCACCACCAGTTGGTTTTTGGGAATCGCGAGCGTAACGTTTTTCAGGTTGTGCAGGCGCGCGTTGCGGATGATCAGGTTGGATGTCATGGGCTTCTCCAAACAGGAATATCTCTATTCTACAACCCGCACGCGCAAAGGCAAACCCGCCGGATGTTGTTATAATGGAAAGAGACTCCCTCTCATCCCCTTTTCACGGTTCAACCAACATGAAAATCGGCGTTGTGCTTCTTTTAATGGAACTACCCGGCCTGGAGCGCGCCTACCACTGGCGCGAGCTGGCTAGGATGGCCGGCCGCTGCGAAGAGCTGGGCTTTGATTCGCTCTGGCTGTACGATCATTTACTCTACCGCGAGCGCGGCCGCACCATCGGCATCTGGGAAGGCTGGAGCATGCTTTCGGCGTTGGCGGCCGTCACCAACAAGGCCGAACTGGGCACGCTGGTGGCCTGCAACTCGTTCCGCAACCCGGCGCTGCTGGCCAAAATGGCCCACACCGTGGATGAAATCAGCGGCGGGCGGCTGATCCTCGGGCTGGGCGCGGGCTGGAACCAGCCCGAATACGACGCCTTCGGCTATCCCTTCGATCACCGCGTCAGCCGCTTTGAAGAGGCATTGCAAATCATCCGCCCGCTGCTCAAAACCGGGCAGGTCGATTTTGCCGGGCGCTACTATACCGTGCGCGACTGCGAGATCGCTCCGCGCTCGCCGCGCCCTGGCGGCCCGCCGCTGTGGATCGGCGCCGCCGCCCCGCGCATGCTGCGCCTGACCGCGCAATACGCCGACGGCTGGAACACCTGCTACACCAGCATCCCGCGTTCGGCCGAAAGCCGCCTCAAAGCCATGCGCCGCGCCTGCAAGCAAACCGGGCGCGACCCGGCTGACCTGGCCTTCTCCTACACCGTCTCGCTGGCCTACCCCGAATGGCTGGGTTGGGCCAAAGAGAAGAAACGCGGCTATCTGACTGGTTCGGTGGAGGAACTGGCCGCGACGCTGCACGAATACGCAGCGATGGGCGCCGATCACCTGATGTTCCACATCGCCCCGCTGCGCCCGGAAACGCTGGAGCTTCTGGCCCAATCCGTGGCGCTCTACCGCAACAACCATTCATAATATCTTGGGAAGGAAAAAACAATGGACCCCAAAATTCAGGATTTCATCCAAAGCAAACGACTGGCGGTGGTGGGCGTATCACGCTCCAGCCAAAAATTCGGCACGGCCATTTACACCGAGCTGAAAGCCCGCGGCTTTAACGTGTACGCCGTCAACCCCAACATGGACACCATCGCCGGCGACAAATGCTATCCCACCCTGAGCGAACTGGCCGGGCAGGTGGACGGCGCGGTGATCTGCCTGCCGCCTCAAAAGGCCGCCGGGGTGATCCGCGAAGCCGCCGCCGCGGGCATCCGCCGCCTGTGGTTGCAGCAGGGCGCGCAATCCGCCGAGACGGAACAGGCCGCGCGCGAGGCGGGGGTTTCACCGGTGACCGGCAAGTGCATCCTGATGTACGCCGGGGAGGTGAAATCGGTGCACGCCTTCCACCGCTTCTTCGCCCGCTTGTTCGGTCAATATTAATCGCCAATCCATACCGCGCAGGCATGGTACAATGAACCGCCCCCCGGCTCGTTTAACGTTGCTCCTCAGGACCCCATGCCCAAACTACTCGCTCTTCTGCTCAAACGCCTGTTCTCCCTGCTGGCCACGCTGTTCATCACCACCGCGCTGCTGTACGCCACGGTGATGCTCACGCCGGTGGAGACGCGCGCGTCGCTCTTCATGCCAAAAAATACCTCGCCGCGCATGACCGAAGAAATGTTGCAGAAGATGCTCGAGAAGGTTATCGAGAAGAATCACCTCAACGACCCCTATCCGGTGCAATACGCCTACTGGCTGGCCAACCTGGCGCAGGGCAACTGGGGCTACAGCCCCGTGATGCAGGAAAACGTGCTGGACGCCATCCTGCTGCGCACCCCGGCCACCGCCGAACTGACGCTCTTTTCGCTGCTGGCCTTCATCCCCCTCGGCCTGCTCAGCGGCGTGATCGCCGCCGCCAAATCCAACCGCTTGCCCGACCACGCCTTTCGCCTGACCGCCTTCACCGCCACCTCGCTGCCGCCCTTCATCCTGGCCCTGGTGCTGATGTCCATCTTCTACGTCGACCTGCGCTGGTTCGCGCCCGAACGCAGCAGTTCGGCCATCGGTTATTTCGTCAAATCGAATGACTTCGTGCGCACCACCGGCATGTTGACGATTGACGGGCTGCTCAACGGCCGCCCGGACATCAGTCTGGACGCGCTGCGCCACCTGGCCATGCCGGTCTTCACCCTTGCCATTGCCCACTGGGCCACACTGGGGCGCGTGACGCGCGTGACGATGATGGACGAGCTGCAGCAGGATTACGTCACCGCCGCGCGCGCGCGGGGCATCTCCGAGCGCGGTGTGGTGTGGAATCATGCGCTGCGCAACGCCTTCACCCCCGCGCTGACCAGCTCCCTGCTATCCGCCGCCTCGCTGCTGACCGGTGTGTATGTGGTCGAGATTCTCTTCAACTTTCATGGCATCTCCGATGTGGCCGTCAGCAGCATGGCCTTCATCCCCGATGCCGCCGCCGCGTTGGGCTTCGCCATTTACAACGTCATCGTCGTGTGGCTGTTGATGACCGTGCTGGACGCCCTGCAAGTCATCCTCGACCCGCGCCTGCGCCACGGAGCCTGACATGCGAAACCTGCGCCGCTTCTTCTCGCGTTGGCAAAACTGGCTGGGCCTGTTGATCGTGGTCTTTTTCATCTTTGTCGCCGTTGCCGCGCCGCTGCTCTCCCCCAACGATCCCAAAAATCCCTCCGTGTTCAAAATCGTCGGGCGGATGACCAATTACACCCCGCAGCCGCCCAACGAAAAAGCGCCGCTGGGCACGCTCTCCGCGCAGATCAGCGTGTACCATGCCCTGGTGTGGGGTACGCGCTCGGCGCTCGGCTTTGGCCTGAGCGTGGCCCTGCTTAGCGCGGTGATCGGCGTGCTGATCGGCGCCGCGGCGGCCTCCGCCGGCGGCTGGCTGAACCGCTTGCTGATGCGCGCCACCGATGCCTTCCTCTCTTTCCCGATCATCGCCGGGGTGGTGCTCATCCAGCAGGTGATCACCACCGTGCTGGTGCAGGCCGGTGTGTACCTGAGCGCCAACCGCTTCGGCGGCATGCCCGCCGCACCCAGTGCCACCCCAAGCTACTTCCTGCCGGAAGGCCTGTCGAACTTTGTGCTGATGCTGAAAGACGTTGACCCACTGCTGATCGCCTTCATCCTCTTCTCGTGGATGCCTTACGCGCGCGTGACCAACGCCATGGTGCGGCGCGTGCAGGACAGCGAATTCGTCCAGGCGGCGCGTGTCAGCGGCGCGCGGCCGGCGCGCATCCTCTTCCGCCACCTGCTGCCCAACTCCATTTCGCCGGCGGTGGTCATGGCCGCGCGCGACGTGGGCGGCATGGTGCTGTTGCAGGCCACCTTCACCTTCATCGGCATGGGCGGCGGCTCACCCTGGGGCCTGATTTTGGTGCGCGGCCGCGATTGGATCATCACCCCCGGCGGTCTGTTCACCTACTGGTGGGTCTTCATGCCGGCCACCCTGGCGCTGGTGCTCTTCGGCATCGGCTGGAACCTGCTGGGCGACGGGATTAACGACGTGCTCAACCCGCGCACGTAACCATCGCGCGCCAACTCGCCTCCCCACGCGCCCACCCAAAATCAAAATTGGACTACAATCAGGGTTAACCGGCTGCACCCACGCCGGGGATTTTCCCAAATATATTGTTTTTCCAGTTGAACAACGGCCAGAAAGGCGATACCCTTGAACACTGCCGATTTCCCTGACATTCCCCCCCGCCGCAAACCGTTTAAACGGGCGATCAACCAGACCGTGATGTTTGTGCTGGGGCGGGCGCTGCAATCCCTCTCCAAACACGACCCACTCATCCAACATGAAGTGCGCTCCTGGCCGGAGCCTTTCACGCTGATGATGGTGGTGCGCCCGGACGGCGGCTCGATGACCGTCTCGCGCGCGGCGGACGGCCGGTTGGTATACCGTGGCAGCCGTGTGCCCGAGGCCGAGGCCGATGTGGTCATCTATATCAAAAACGTCGAGGCCGCCTTCGCCATGTTCACCGGCCAGCTTGGCATTGATGTCGCCTATGCGCAACATACCATGTGCGCCCGCGGCGATCTGTCCAACACCGTCTCGGTGGTGCGCGTGCTGAACATTGCCGAATCCTACCTGTTCCCCGCCGTTCTGGCCCGCCGCCTGATGAAAGCCCTGCCGCCCATCCCCCTGTGGCGCAAACATGTCCTGCGCCTCAAGGCGTACACACTCGGCATCCTGTTTGGCATCTAATTCTGCGGAGGTCGTCATGCTGCCCGAATATTACGAATTCAGCTTCCCGGTCAAAATCATCTCCAGTCACAAAGCGCTCGACAACCTGCCCGGCGAACTGGTGCAGGCCAACGTCCGGCGCCCGCTCGTCATCACCGATCCGGGTGTGTCCAAAGCCGGGCTGTCCCACATCGTGCTCGACGCCTTCGCCGAGAGCGGCATCACCATCGGCGCCTTCTACGATCAGACCCCGCCCGAATCGTCCACCCTGGTGGTCAACGACCTGGCGCGCCTCTATCGCGAGAAGCTGTGCGATACGATCATCGCCGTGGGCGGCGGTTCGGTCATCGACACCGCCAAGGGCGTCAACATCCTCGTCTCGCTGGGCGGCGACGACGTGCGCGATTACCGCGGCGCCGAAACCCTGCCCGGCCCGCTGCGCCCTTACTTCGCCGTGCCCACCACCGCCGGCACCGGATCCGAGGCGACCAACTCGGCGGTGATTGCCGATCCCGACCGGGGGGGGAAAATGCTGTTCGTCTCCGAATTTTTGCTGCCGCGCGCCGCCGTGCTCGACACGCGCATGACGCTGACCCTGCCGCCCAAGCTGACCGCCGCCACCGGCATGGACGCCCTGACGCATGCCATGGAAGCCTACATCAGCATCCAGAAGAACCCGATGAGCGACGCCTACGCTCTGCAGGCCATCAAACTGATCGGTGAGCACCTGCGCCGCGTGACGGCCAACCCGCAGGACAAAGCCGGACGCCTGGCACTGGCCAACGCCAGCACCATGGCCGGCACCGCCTTTTCCAACTCGATGGTCGGCTGCGTGCACTCGATGGGGCATGCCACCGGCGCCGTTGCGCACATTCCCCACGGCGTGGCCATGACCATCTTCCTGCCGTTCGGCCTGGAATTCAACCTGCCGCGCTGCGCCGACCGCATCGGCGACATGCTGCTGCCCCTGTCCGGCGCGGAAATCTACGCCGCCACCCCGCCCGCCGACCGCCCGCACAAAACCATCGCCGAAGTGCGCCGCCTGAAGGACGACCTGTTCGCTCTGTGCGGGCTGCCGCGCACCCTCAAAGAGGCCGGGGTGGGGCGCGACAGGCTGGACGAAATCGCCCGCCTGGCGATCAACGACGGTTCGGCAATGATGAACGCCATCGAACTGACCGTGCCCGCCGCGCGCGGCATTCTCGAAAAAGCCTTTGAATAGGAGCGTCCGACCATGATCCAGGGCGTCACCGGTAAAATCCTGTGGGTTGACCTGACCCGCGGCACCTGCGTCGAAGAGACGGTGCCCGAACCCGTTTACGAGCACACCCTGGCCGGCGTGGGCCTGGCGGCTCACTACCTGTACCGGCGTATCCCGCCCGGCGCCGACCCGCTCGGCCCGGACAACGTGCTGGCCTTCGTGCCCGGCCTGCTGACGGCCACCGGCGCGCTGATGACCGGCCGCTGGCTGGTGGCGGCCAAATCACCGCTGACCCACACCTGGGGCGACGCCAACTGCGGCGGAACGCTGGCACCGGCCATCAAGCAGTGCGGCTACGACGGCATTTTCTTCACCGGCGCCAGCCCCACCCCGGTCTACCTGTTCGTCGGACATGACGGCCCGCAATTGCGCGACGCTTCCCATTTGTGGGGCAAAGACGCGCGCGAAACCGAAACCCGCATCCAGCAGGGTAGCGAAGGCCGCGAAATTCAGGTGGCCTGCATCGGTCCGGCCGGCGAAAAGCGCTCGCTCATCGCCGGCATCGTCAACGATCAGGGCCGCCTGGCGGCGCGCAGCGGCCTGGGCGCGGTGATGGGCGCCAAAAACCTCAAGGCGCTGGCCCTGCACGGCGTCCACCCCATCCCCGTGCATGACCCCGCCGAAATGAAACGCCTGAGCGAGCGCTTCCTCAAGAACATCGCCTTCCAGCCGCCCTTCCTCAACGGCGCGGGCATGCGCCTGCTGGGCGCGGCCATGCGCGTGCTGCCGCTGGCCATGCGCCAGGACGGCATGCTGTACAAAATTCTGATCCAGAAGTGGGGCACCACCTCGCTCAACCAGTTCTCCATCGAAACCGGCGACTCCCCACTGCGCAACTGGAGTGGCAGTGACCGCGATTTCACCCCGCGCATGCACGCTTCCATCAACCCCGACCACATCCGCGCGCGCGAGACGAGCAAGTACCACTGCTATTCCTGCCCGGTGGGCTGCGGCGGCCTGTGCACCTTGAACGGCGGCGAGACGCACAAGCCGGAATACGAAACCGTGCTGGCGTTGGGCGGCCTGCTGATGAACACCGATCTCGACTCGCTCTTTGAGATGAACGAGGCGCTCAACCGCGCCGGCATGGACAGCATCTCCGCCGGCGGGGCGCTGGCGTTCGCCATCGAATCCTTTGAAAACGGCCTGCTCACCCTGCAAGACACCGGCGGGCTGGAGCTGCGCTGGGGCAACACCGCCGCCATCCGCGCCCTGCTCGATCAAATGATCGCCCGCGAGGGGCTGGGCGACATCCTCGCCGACGGCTCCAAAGCCGCCGCCGCGCGCCTGGGCAACGGCACCGAGCGCTACGCCGTGCATTCCGGCGGGCAGGAACCCGCCATGCACGACAGCCGCAACGACCCCGGCTTTGGCCTGCACTACGCCGTGGAACCCACCCCCGGCCGCCACACCATCGGCTCCATCCAGTATTACGAGATGTTCCAGCTCTGGCGCAAGGTACGGGGCGTGCCGCCGCCTTCGGCGCGCTTATACCCCAAGGACCACAAGTACCGCGCCGGGCGCGAACAGGCTGCCATGGCCGCCGCCAACAGCCGCTTTAAAATGGTCATCGACGGCGCCGGACTGTGCCTGTTTGGGACCTTCACCGGCGTGCAGCGCATGCCCGTCTTTGAATGGCTGAACGCCGCCACCGGCTGGAGCAAAACCCCCGAAGAATACATGGAAATCGGGCGCAAGGTGCAAAGCCTGCGCCAGGCCTTCAACGCGCGCCACGGCGCGCCCGCCCTGCACCCCATGCACGACCGTCTGCTTGGCCGCCCGCCGCTGGAGCGCGGCGCCAACCGCGGGCGCAGTGTGCCGCTGGAGTCGCTCGCCCCGCTGTACTGGGCCGAGATGGGCTGGGACGCGACCACCGGCCGCCCGCTGGAAGAAGATCTGCGCGATATTTTGCAATAACCCCCGGGGGAAATATGACTCACACCATCATTGAAACCTGTACCGGCTGCACCGCCTGCAAGCGCAAATGCCCGGTGGATGCCATCCAGGGCGAGCGCAATGAGCTGCACGTCATCGACGCGCGCCTGTGCATCGATTGCGGCGCGTGCGGGCGAATCTGCCCCAGCCGCGCCGTGCTGGACGAGCATGCCCGCCTGGTGGAAAGCATCAAACCGGCCCTGTGGCTGCGCCCGGTGTGGATCTACCCGGCTTGCGTGGAATGCCGCATTTGCGTGGCCGCCTGCCCCACCGGCGCCATCGGCCTGCTGCGCGACGCCGCCCGCAGCGACGGG